>DASUVX010000032.1:0-42714 GCA_036378735.1 Pseudonocardiaceae bacterium
AAGACCACTCAACATCGTGCACCACGCCGACATCGGCACCCGCACCCAGCACAGCGACGCCGAAACCGCGCCGTTGGAAGATCCCGAGTATTACCGCTACGGCATCGACGTCGGCGTTGTACTCGCGGTTCGCCTCGCGCCATCTGGACGAATTCGCCGACAAGGCGCTGTCGGCGATGCGCCACGAGTTCGGCGGCCACCAGGAAAAGCCCATCCCCTAAGCCAGCAGGAGGCTGCACCGATGGCCACTCCGATTGCCGTGTTGTTCGACATTGATGAGACATTGGTGCATACCGGGGGCGCCGGGACCCGCAGCTGGGCGTGGGCATTCGATCAGTTGTACGGCGTGCCCGCGGATATTGGTGCACACACCTCGGCCGGAGAGACTGATCCTCAAGTCGGGGCCAAGACCTTCCGCGGTGTGCTGGGCCGCGAACCCGGCCACGACGAACTGGCCCGGCTGTACGCCAAATACCTGTGGCGTTTATCCGAGGAGATCTGGACGTCGGCCGCCTACCGGGTGCTTGACGGCGCGGAAGAGTTGCTAACCCGGCTGGCCGAGGCCGGGGTGATCCTCGGGGTGACTTCCGGCGCCATGGAAGGTGCCGCACGCACCAAACTGGAGCCGGGCAAGCTCAACCGATACTTCCTGTTTGGCGCCTACGGCTCCGACTCCCCGGACCGGATCGAACTGACCCAGCTGGGTATTGCCAAGGCCGCCCACATCCACGGTCAAGACCTGTCCCCGCAGCAGGTCTACGTCGTCGGCGACACTCCCCGGGATATCACCGCCGGTCACGCTGCCGCCGCGACCACGGTAGGCGTGGCCAGCGGCCACTACACCGCCGAGGACCTGCACGCGGCGAAGGCCGACTACGTGTTGCAGTCCCTGACCGAACCCTTCCCCGGCCTCTGACACAGCATAAGGAAACACGATGAAACCCACGGGCCAAATGCAGCAGGCCGGCCAACGTCTGTGGCTGGACTCGATCTCCCGGGATCTACTCGCCAGCGGGCGGTTGCGCCACTATGTCCAGGACTTCTCAGTGACTGGGCTGACGTCGAATCCGACCATCTTTGATCACGCTATCGAGCAGTCAAGTGACTACGACGACGACATCCGCGCCGGTGTCGAAAAGGGATTGTCGCCCGAGGAGGTGTTCTTCTCCCTGGCGCTGGACGATCTGCGCAGCGCGGCGGAGCTGTTCGCGCCGGCCCACCGGTCCAGCGGCGGGACCGACGGCTGGGTGTCCCTGGAAGTCTCGCCCCGGCTGGCGCATGACGCGGCCAGCACCGTGGCCCAGGCCCAACAGCTCCACCACCGGGCTGGGGTGGACAACCTGTTCATCAAAATTCCCGGCACAGAGGAGGGCGCCACGGCGATCGAGGACAGCATCGCCGCGGGCATCCCGGTCAACGTGACGTTGCTGTTTTCCCCCGAGCACTACCAGCGGGCCGCCGAGGCCTACCTGCGCGGCATCGGCCGCCGCATCGACGCCGGCCAAGACCCGGCGGTGGGTAGTGTGGCGTCGTTGTTCGTCAGCCGCTGGGACACCGCGGTCTCCGGGGTCGTCGGCGCTGAGCTGCGCGATCGGCTGGGGATCGCGGTGGCGACCAAGACTTACCAGCGCTACCGCGAACTGCTGGCCAGCCCACGCTGGCAACGCCTGGCTGCCGCCGGCGCTCAACCCCAGAAACTGCTGTTCGCCAGCACCTCGACCAAAGACCCCGACGCGCCGGACACGCTGTACATCTCCGCGTTAGCCGCGCCGGACACCATCAACACCATGCCGGAAAAGACGCTCGAGGCGTTCGCCGACCATGGCACGGTGGGGGACCTGCTGGCTCCCGACGGCGGCGACGCCGACGAGGTCCTGGCCCAGTTCGACCGGGCCGGGGTGGAGGTCGCCGCGCTGGCCGCGAAGCTGCAAAGCGACGGCGAGCAGTCTTTCGACGCGTCCTGGGACAGCCTCCTGGCCGCCCTGGACCGCAGCATGGCCCGCCTGGGAGGCACTCCATGACCAGCGCCCGATCAGTGAGCCACCCTTCGGTGGTCACCAGCCGCCGAAAGCTACCCGCCTGGCAGGCGCTGCAACGCCACGTCGACGAGATGCGTGGCGTGACCTTGCGCGTGCTGTTTGACCAGTACCCCGAGCGCGCCCGCGATCTGGCGTTCGAGGCCTGCGGGATGTACGTGGACCTGGCCAAGCACCGGATCACCCGCACCACTGTGCGGCTGCTGCTGGAGTTGGCCCAGCAGTGTGACCTGACTCAGCGCCGGGATGCCATGTTCGCCGGCAAGAAGATCAACCTCTCCGAGCACCGCGCAGTGCTGCACATGGCACTGCGTGCCCCCCGAGACGCGGTGATCACCGTGGACGGCCACAACGTGGTGCCCGAGGTGCATCAGGTGCTCGACCGGATGGCCACTTTTACCCGGCGGGTCCGTAGCGGTGAGTGGACCGGGCACACCGGGCAGCGCATCCGCACCGTGATCAACATCGGTATTGGCGGATCCGACCTCGGCCCGCGCATGGCCTACCAGGCCCTGCTGCCCTATGCCGACCCACGGCTACAGGCCCGCTTTGTGTCCAACGTCGACGGCACGGAGTTCGTCGAAGCCACCCGCGACCTCGACCCCGCCGAGACCCTGTTCATCATCGCGTCGAAAAGCTGGCACACCACCGAAACACTGACCAACGCGCGCACCGCCCGGCACTGGATCCTTGACGCGTTCGGCGGCGAGACCACCGCGGTCGCCAAGCATTTCGTGGCCGTGTCCACCAACGCCCAGGACGTTGCCGGGTTCGGTATCGACCCGCAGAACATGTTCGGGTTCTGGGACTGGGTCGGAGGCCGGTACTCCATGGACTCCGCCGTGGGCCTGTCCCTGATGCTGGCTATCGGACCCGACCACTTCACGCAGATGCTCGCCGGTTTTCACGAGCTCGACGAGCACTTTCACGCCACCCCACCCGAGCGCAATATTCCGCTGCTCATGGGCCTGCTCGAGGTCTGGTACAACAACTTCCTCGGCGCCGAAACCCAGGCCGTGCTGCCCTACAGCCACTACTTGGAGCACCTGCCGGCGTATCTGCAACAGCTGGAAATGGAAAGCAACGGCAAGCACGTCACCCTGGCCGGGCACCACGTGGACTACGCAACCGGACAAATCATCTGGGGCCAACCTGGCACCAACGGCCAACACGCCTTCTACCAACTCCTGCACCAAGGCACGAAACTCATTCCCGCCGACCTGATCGGCGTGGCCGAACCATTGAGCCCGCTGACCCACCAGCACGATCTGCTGCTGGCCAACATGTTCGCCCAAGCCGAAGCCCTGGCTTTCGGCCGCACCGAGGATCAGCTGCGCCAGGCCGGCTCACTTGAGGAGCAGATCCCGCACCGGATCTGCGAGGGCAACCGGCCCACCACCACGGTCCTGCTCGACCGGTTATCCCCGCGCCGGCTGGGCAGCCTGATCGCGCTGTACGAACACAAAGTGTTCACCCAAGGCGTGATCTGGGACATCGACTCGTTCGACCAGTGGGGCGTGGAACTGGGCAAAATCCTCGCTAGCACCATCATCGACGAGCTCACCGCCGACCACCCACCCACCCTGGCCCACGACAGCTCAACCAACGAACTGATCCGCCGCTACCGCGCCGCACGCGGCCGCCCCCTCTGACGGGCGGGCACCTAGTGAATGCACCCGCCCCGACCGCAACGGCGAACAACGGGCGCAATGCGCGCTCGAGATCACCGCGTGAGCAGCCGCATACGGGAGTCAACCATGACCACCACCATCACACCAATGTCCGAGACCGCCCTCGATACGGTGGCTGATCTGGCCGCTCAGTTGCGGGTGGATTCGATCCGCTCGTCTACCAGCGCCGGCTCGGGGCACCCGACGTCGAGCATGTCCGCGGCCGATCTGCTGGCTGTGCTGGTTACCCGGCATTTGCGCTATGACTGGGACAACCCGCGCTCGTCGGTCAACGATCATTTGATCTTTTCCAAGGGACACGCGTCTCCCCTGCTGTACGCCGTGTTCAAGGCTGTCGGGGTGGTCTCGGAGCAGGAGCTGATGACCGGCTACCGCCGCTTTGGGCAGCGCCTGGAGGGCCACCCCACCCCGATTTTGCCCTGGGTGGACGTGGCTACCGGCTCGCTGGGTCAGGGGCTACCGGACGGGGTGGGCGTGGCGCTAGCCGGTAAGTACCTGGAGCAACGGCCCTACCGGGTCTGGGTGCTCTGCGGAGATAGCGAAATAGCCGAAGGCTCCATCTGGGAGGCGCTGGATAAGGCCTCCTACTACCAGCTGTCCAACCTGATCGTCATGGTCGACGTTAACCGGCTCGGTCAACGCGGCCAAACCGACCTGGGCTGGAATGTGGACGCCTACGCCCGGCGCGTCAAGGCCTTCGGCGCCCGCGCACTGCTCATCGACGGCCACGACCTGGCCGCCATCGACACAGCCCTGGTCACTGCCGAAGACCACACCGCCAGCGGGCAGCCCACGGTGATCGTGGCCAAGACCATCAAGGGCCGCGGGTTCTCCGAAGTCGAAGACAGCCCCGACTGGCACGGTAAGCCCCTTCCCCCGGACATGGCCCAGCGGGCGATCGCCGAACTCGGCGGCGTGCGCAACCTGGTGCTGCGCGGCCCGCGCCCGGCCCCCGCTCCGGCCACCAAAGAGGTCACCCCCCACGAAGCGGGCCGGCCCGCCAAGGCCGATGCGGCAGCGCCGCGCTACGCCGTCGGTGACAAGGTGGCCACCCGCAAGGCCTACGGCGACGCCCTCGTCGCGCTGGGCGCGCGGGACCCGCAGGTCGTCGCGCTGGACGGGGAGGTCAGCAACTCCACCTACGCTCGTGAATTCGCCTCTGCCTACCCCCAGCGGTATTTCGAGATGTTCATCGCCGAACAGCAACTGGTGGCCGCCGCCACCGGGCTAGCCGTGCGCGGCTACCGGTCATTCGCCTCGACGTTCGCCGCGTTCTGGACCCGGGCGTTCGACTTCATCCGGATGGGCGCCATCTCCGGCGTCGACCTGCGCCTGGTCGGCTCGCACGCCGGGGTCGAAATCGGCGCCGACGGCCCGTCCCAGATGGGCCTCGAAGACCTGGCCATGATGCGCGCCGTCCACGGCTCGACGGTGCTCTACCCCAGCGACGCCACCAGCACCGCCGCCCTCGTCGACGCGATGACCACCACCAACGGCATCAGCTACCTGCGCACCACCCGCGGCGCCTACCCCGTCCTCTACCCCGACGGGGAGACCTTCCCCGTCGGCGGAGCCAAGCTGCTGCGCTCCAGCGACCAGGACGGCGTCACCCTCATCGGCGCCGGGGTCACCCTGCATGCCTGCCTGCACGCCGCCGAAATCCTGCACGAGCAGGGTATCTCCGCCCGCGTCATCGACTGCTACTCGATCAAGCCGGTCGACACCGCCACCCTCATCGCGGCAGCCAATGCCACCTCGGGGCGCATCGTGATCGCCGAAGACCACCACCCCGAAGGCGGCCTCGGCTGCGCGGTCACTGACGCCCTCGTGGCCGCCAGGCAGTCCAACCTGACCATCACCCACCTGGCCGTGCGCGGCATGCCCGGCTCCGGAACCAGCGCCGAGCTGCTCGCGTGGGCCGGCATCGACGCCGACCACATCGCTACCGCCGCCCGCCAGCTGATCGGCAGACCGGAACACGACACATAATGATAAATCGCTACGACACGCGCTGTTTCTGACACGCACATATACCCGCTGCTGCGCCCGGACTCGCCGAGATCCACAGCCATACCCACCAAGCGCGCGCCGTCACCCGAGCCTACGAGACCGGCATCAAACCTAGTCCTAGTGAGGGTCGGGTCACAGGAACCGGACGTTGTGCTCGACGGTCTCGATGACCTCGTCGATCTTGCCGCTGAGCACCTGTTTGGCGATGCTGAGGGTGAAGCCCTTGGCCGTCGCAGCCGGGATGTGGGAGGGCAGGGCAAGCGCGTAGCGGTCCACCACCACGTCCACCACGACTGGACCGCCGGTGTGGGCGAGCGCCGCCTGCAGGGCATCGCGCACGTCGCCGGGCTCCTCGACGCGGATGCCGCGGGCGCCGAGCGCCGTGGCTACCTGGCTGAAGTCCGGGTTCAGGAAATCCGTCCCGAATGGGACAAAACCGGCCTCCTGCTGCTCGATATTGACAAAATCCAGCATGCCGTTGTTGAAGATGACGTTCACGACGCGGGCCTTGTGCTGGACTTGGGTCAGCAGGTCGCCAAGCCCGAGCATGGTGAAGCCACCGTCGCCACACAGGGCGATGGCCTGCCGCCCGGGAAAGGACAGCGCGGCGCCGAACGCGTTCGGCGAGGCGCTGGCCATGGACGCCCAGGTGAACGAGCCGAACATCCGGCGGTCGCGGCCGTACTCGATATGCCGCGCGGCCCAGATGCAGGGGGTGCCGGTATCCACCGTGAAGACCGCGTCGTCGTCGGCCAGCTCGGACAACACGGCAGCGACGTACTCGGGCCGGATGGGCTTGATGCCGGGTCCCTTGGTGACGTAGTGCCCCAGCCGCCGCCGCGCGCGCTCGGTCTGCGCCACGTGCTCGCGCAGGAAGTGATCGCCGTGCTTGTCCTGGACCATCGGTGCCACGGCGCGCAGCGTCGCTGCTACGTCGCCGACCACACCCAGCTCCAGCGGTGCCCGGCGGCCGATCTTGCCGGGGTCACGATCGACCTGGATGGTCTTCACCTTCTTGCGCGGCAAGAAGTCGGTGAAGGGAAAGTCGGTGCCGAGCATCAGCAGCACCTCGGCATTGTTGATCGCGCCATAGCAGCCGCCGTAACCGAGCAGGCCGGTCATGCCGACCGCGTTGGGGTTGTCGTGCTCGAGCCACGGCTTGCCCTTGAAGCTATAGCCCACCGGCGCCTTGAGCCGCGCGGCAAGCTCACGCACCTCGTCCTGCGCCTGCGCGCAGCCGTCCCCGCCGAAAATGGCCACCGTCTGCGCCTGGTTGATCAGGTCGGCCATGGCAGCAAGGTCCGCGGCGCAGGCCGGTCCAATGGTCGTGGCAGGCAGTGGCACCCGCAGCGAAACCGAAGACGCGGCGGCCATCGCCACATCGCCTGGCAGCGAGATCACCACCGGGCCGCGTTCGGCGACTGCGGTGGTGATCGCTGTGCTCACCATGGACCGCAGCTGCTGCGGGTTGACCAGCCGCCCGATGTACAGCGCGGCGGTGTCGAAGAACTTGTAGGGGTTCAGCTCCTCGAGGGCGTCCGAGTCCAGCAGCGACGATTCGACGTCTCCGGCTACCGCAATGACCGGCGCGCGTTCCCTGCGCGCGTCGAGCAGGCCGTTGATCAGGTGCGCCACGCCCGGCCCCGCGGTGCCGCACACCGCGACCGGATTGCCGGTCAGCTGCGCTTCCGCGACCGCGGCGAACACGCCGTACTCCTCATGGCGCACATGGATGAAGTCCACCGAGCCGTTGCGCCGCAGCGCGTCGATCACCGGGTTCAGCGCATCGCCAACGATCCCGTAGCATCGCCGCACCCCCGCCGACGCCAGCATCTCCCACAAGCCTTCGGCTACGGTCCTGGCCATCTGCTTACCTCCGGGCCTCTGTACTCGACGTGTAACTCTTCATCCTGACGAGCAGCGGCTTAGGCAGTAACCCTGCGAACCGGAAGAAAAATACCTGGTGCATGCAGGGGGTCGGAGTTGCAGCTAGCCGGTACGACCCCACGGCTACAAATGCGCAACCAGGCTGCCGTAGTGGCGAGTTCCTCAAGTGGCTGCCTCAACCGCATCGACGACATCGTGCTGTTCAGCCCACTGACCCAGGCGCAGATCGAGCAGATCGTCGAGTTGATGTTCAACGAGCTGCGGGCCCGGCTGCGGAACGCCGGATCAACCTGGAGATCTCCGATTAGGCCCGCCGGTTCATCGCCGCGCAGGGCTTCGACCCGGTCTACGGTGCCCGGCCGCTGCGCCGGTTCATCGCCCGGGAAGTCGAGACCCGCATTGGCCGGGCCCTGCTCACCGATGCCATCCCCGACGGCGCCACCATCCAGGTTGATCTCAAAGGCGACGAGCTCGTCGTGACCCACAACGATCCGCAGCCCGCGACGACCTCTGCGGCGTGACTCGAGCTGGTTACCACGGCAGCCATCCGGACGGTCAAATGCCCAACTTCGGGCGGCTTAACCGCATCCCCTCCGCCGCCCGAGGCAGGCCGCGCCGACGCCAGTGACGAGGATTTCGCCGACCCTGATGGTGCTGCACCGCGGTGGGGTCATCGCACGTCAACCTGGCGCCGCCCCGGCGGACGCACTTCGACGTTGGGTAGACGGCGCCATCTCACAGCAGGTCACACGCAATCGCGAATCCACACAGCTCGATAAGGGCTGTCAGTGCCACACTCCTTGTGTGCTGGCGCTGCGTGTCCTGGCGGTGGTGGTGGGCGTAGCGCTTGTGGTGATCACGATGGCCGACGTCGTCCGCAGGCTGGTGATCCCCCGAGCACGCACCAGCGCGTTGTCCCGCGCGGTTGATGCCGTAGTCGATTGGGTGTTCCAGTTGGTGGTACGGCGTTTGCCCGATTACGAGGACAAGGATCGGGTGCTAGCCGGGGAACCGGCGGTGTTTTTGCTGATGCGCCTGGGCGTGTTGCTGTTTGCTTTTGAGATCGAGTATGCGCTGCTGCTGTGGCCGTGGACCGATGGTTTTGCCACCGCGTTGCGCGAGGCGGGAAGTTCGCTGTTCACCCTCGGGTTCGTCGCCAGCCCCGGCGCGGTGCCCACGGCCATCAACGTGCTGGCGGCGGTGACCGGACTGGTGGTCATCGCCTTGCAGATCGCCTATCTGCCGGCGCTGTATGCGGCGTTTAATCGCCGGGAGACCGAGGTGACGCTGCTGAGCTCACGGGCGGGTTTGCCGCCATGGGGTCCGGAGTTGCTGCTGCGCACCCGGTACGGGGTGCGCACGCGCGCCGACGACTTGCCGCAGTTTTATGCCCAGTGGGAGCGGTGGGCGGCCGATGTGGCCGAAAGCCACGCCAACTACCCGGTGCTGGTGCGCTTTCGCTCGCCGCAGCCACTGTCGTCGTGGCTAGTCGCGCTGCTGGCCGTGATGGATTCAGCAGCGATGCTGGTGGCGCTGTGCCCCAGCCGGGATCGGATCGAGCCGCGGTTGGCGATCCGCATGGGATTCACCGCGCTGCGCGAGATCGGCGCGGCGCTGGGCATCAGCTACGACCCCGATCCCGATCCGAATGGCGACATTGCGTTGACGTTTGCGGAGTTCGCCGCCGCGGTTGACCAGCTCCAGACCGTCGGCTTCCCGGTCGAACGCACCTCCGCTGAGGCTTGGCCGCACTTTCGTGGCTGGCGCGTGAACTACGAAGCACTGGCTTACGAACTGGCCTGGCGAACCGACGCCGTACCGGCCCCCTGGTCAGGGCCTCGCCGATGGCCCGCGACCCCTATCCCGGTCCGACGGCCTCCCAACCGGGCGCCGGACCAAACCGATGCCCCGTCCCCGAACCCCAGCGACGGATCGCTGCACTGACCGGACCATCTATGCAGCGCGCGGCACCGGTGGGTGTCGCACCGGTGAGAACACGATATCGCCTACTTCCGGGCTTGTTGCAGAACGTTATTCAGCGTTCGGCTGCCACTGGCCATTGTCTCCCTTTTCGTATTTTCGTTTGACCGCGGTCCAGGCCACCCGGTGTGCTACCTGTTCGCGATGGGCGCCGTCGCGGTGCTTGTCAGGGTCTTTGTATTCATCCCAGGCGTGATTGAAGGCTTCTTTGTAGATTTCTTGAGCGAGGTTTGTGGGTGGTCGGGTTGTTGCGGTGAGGATGGCATCGGTGAGGACGTCGAGTCCTTCGGTGAGCAGGTCTGCAGGGAAAACCAGGGGAGGTAGCAGCCGGATGACGTTGGCATAGGTGCCGCACGTCAGCACGACCACTCCGGCGCTGTGGCAGGTCCGGGCGATATGGGTGGTCAGCGCCGAGTCCGGGGCCCCGGTAGCAGGATTGATCAGTTCGACAGCGAGCATGGCGCCGCGGCCTCTGACTTGGCCCACGGCTGGACAATGCGCGGCCAGCGCGTCCAGTTTGGGTTTGGCTATCGCCTCGATGCAGCGCGCCGCGGCGGCGAGGTTGTGTTCCCGCATGGTGGCGATGCTGGCCAACGCGGCCGCGCACGCGACGGGATTACCACCGTAGGTGCCGCCCAGCCCGCCGGGGTGGACGGCGTCCATCAAGTGTGCGCGTCCGGTCACCGCGGCCAGGGGCAGGCCGCCGGCAATACCTTTGGCCGTGGTAATCAGATCGGGGATGACGTTGTCGTGGTGGCAGGCAAACCACTCACCGGTGCGGCAAAAACCGGTCTGGATCTCATCGGCGACCAGCAGCACGCCGTGTTCGCTGCACCATCGAGCGAGGGCCGGCAGGAAGCCGGCAGCCGGCACGATGAACCCGCCTTCGCCCTGGATTGGCTCGATCACCACGCACGCGTTGACGACCGTGCCCGGCATCGACGCAACCGTGGCGCTGTCGATCGTGGCCACCGTCGGAGACTTCACCCGCTTCCGTACCCCCGAAAAGCTGGTGGCCTACCTGGGGCTCAACCCAAGGGTCCGCCAGTCCGGCGGCCACCCCGCCCGCCACGGGCGGATCACCAAGACCGGCGCCGCGCACGCCCGCGGCATGCTGGTCGAAGCGGCTTGGTCAGCACCCAAAGCCGCAGGCCCGCTGCGGGCGTTTTACCAGCGGGTGCAAGCCCGTCGCGGCATGCACATCGCCGCGGTCGCCACCGCCCGCAAACTCGCCGTGCTGTGCTGGCATCTGATCGTCAAAGGGGAGGACTACGCCTTCGCCCAGCCTTCCCTGGTCGCGCACAAACGACGCAAGCTCAAGCTACGTGCCGGGCGGCCTCCGCGCGCGGGCGCAAAGGCACCGCATCGGGATACTCACTCACAGCAGTCCGCACCGCCGAGCGCCAGCTGGCCGCGCAAGCCGAAACCGCCTACCGCACCATGGTCGCCGCCTGGCAACCGCGCAAACCCACCACCACAGCTGCCAGGGCGCCCAGGGCCCGCGCCGCGGAATCGGCGGTGAGCGTGGCTGTCACCAACGGGGCGCGACAACTCAATCCCTCACCGGGCAACGCTGCGCGGCAGAGCTAACAGCCCCTTACCCTGCTCTTCGCGACGGGGTCGAACCACGCCCACCGCCGCCCGACGCTACGCCGGTCCTCGCCGGCGTCAAGGTCGTTCGTCCAGCCGGGCGCTCCACCCCCGGCTCCGGACCGACGCCTCAAACCGCTGCCACCGGGCGAAAGAGATGAGTTGGTGGTCTCTAATGGGGGGCGCGACACCGGTTTGACCCGGGACCCTTGCGAGGGCTCACAGCGAGCTACTAGCGGGCAGGCCAAGAGCTGCCCGATGCGCGGACCAGCTTACGAGCCCTCGCCCCAGGTCAAGTCGATGTCGCGCCCACCGTTTGAACTCAAGTTTTTGAGAACAAACCCCCATCCCATCGATTCCAGACGGGTTGACGATTTCATCCGTGCGTACTGCTCTGTGACGTGGCAGGACGAGGGCGGCAGCTCGTCGAGCACGCGCGGATACGCGGGAGCCCCGTCACTGGTCACCTCGGCAGGGTGTGGGCTGTGCTCGAGTGCGCGGGTAAAAAACCGGCGCGTAGCCGCTAGATCCCGTTTCTGGGACATGAGCACGTCAATGACCTGGCCGAACTGGTCGATCGCTCGGTACAGATAGATCCATCGCCCGGCGACTTTGACGTATGTTTCGTCTACAAACCACCGATCACCAGGGGCGCGCCGGCAGGATCGGGCCGCGTCGATCAGCAGCGGGGTAAACCGCTGCACCCAGCGATAGATGGTGACATGAGTCAAGCCTTGTTCATGTACTACGTGATGACCTGCATGGACGTGACTCGGAGAGTGACTCCGAAGGTGTCACCTGGATCCCGGACGGCGGTCCGGGAGTGAGGCAGGCGGTGAGGCACCTACTCTCCGCTAGGGCACATGCCTCACCTCTCGCCGGGTCATTGCCCTACCCGTGAGCTGCGACAAGGCAGACAACTCAGCGAGGCAGACCACCACCCACCACCCTCAAAATAGCCGCCTTCGGTGGCCTGGGAGGGGTGCCCCGTCTTTGCCTTGTCTTGGGTCGCCCTCGGATGCGTCGCGCAGCGATCGCTTGTCACCACGGTTGCGGCGTCACCGTTTGTCGGGTGATTCGCCGGTTCGTCCTTCCCTTCGGTGAGACAGCTGGTGGGGTCGTCCGCGCGGACGTCCGTGACTCGCGCGCCTGCGCGCGTAGGGGGCATCTTCGGACGTGGACGTGGACGTGGACGTGGACGTGGACGGACGGTCGCTTACGTCGTTGGGAGTCGAGTGCCGCGACGCATGCTGGGCAGCACGGCTGACGCTCCGGTGTGGTCATCGTGGAAGTGGGTGAGCATCACGCGGTCAAGATCGGCAAGCGTGGGTCCGAACCGATTGATCGCTCTCGCGATGCCGGGCTCGGACGTCCGACCTGATCCAGATCGGCCGATCTGGATGAGATTCCTCACAAACCACTCGGCACGACCTACGCAGCACGCGCGGTCAGCGGCATGAGCGGATGTCGCCCTTCCGTGGCGGTGGGTAGAAATCTTACGTCAACTTGGTCGAGTACCCGGTCGGCGCCTACACGGCCGAAGAGAAGAAGGAGTTCGCCGAGATGAACCTCACTGACCACGCCGGAGTCCGGCTCACACACGGCAAACCCAAGGTCAACGGCGTGGAGATCCACTACGCGATCGGCGGCGCCGGCGAGCCGGTGTTCTTGCTGCACGGCGTGCCGAAGACCATGTCGTACTGGCGCCACGTCGTGCCGCTGCTGACCCCGCACTACACCGTCATCGCGGTCGACAACCGAGGCTTCGGCGGCTCCCAGCGCCCCCTGACCGGCTACGACACCGCCACGATGGCCGGTGACGTCGCCGAACTGGCCACCCACCTGGGCTTCGACCAGTTCCGCGTCGCCGGCGAGGACTGGGGCGCGGCCATCGCCTACGCCGTCGCCGCCTTCCACCGGCCCCGGGTGCAGCAACTGGTGTTCCAGGAAACACTCCTACCAGGATTGCCAACCGGCCCAGGATTGCCAGGCGGCGAATACGACCCCTCGCTCGCCGCCGACGACGGCCGCACCGGCTGGCACTTCAGCTTCTTCAGCCTGCCGAACCTGCCCGAGCTGCTGCTGGCCGGGCGGGAACGGCCGTTCTGGACATACTACGCCAGACGCCAGATGTGGGACCCCAGCGCGCTGGCCGAGGAAGACATCGACGAAATGGTGCACTCGGCCGAGCAGCCGGGCGGCACCAGGGCCATCTTGGAGATGTACCGCGCCCGCCAGACCGACGCCGAACAGAACCGCCCGCATTACGCCGACCCGATCAGCTGCCCGGTCCTGGCCGTCGGCGCGCAGGCCTATCTTGGGGACGAAGTATCCAAACAGCTCGCGCAAGTGGCCCGCGACGTCCGCAGCGCCGTCATCCCCGCGTCCGGTCACAACATCGCGCTGGAGAACCCGGCCGCCCTGGCCCAGGCCTACCTCGACTTCTTCGCAGGCGGCTGAACCGCGGGTTCAGCCATGTGACCCAGCGGCATACAGATCATCCATTCGGCGCGACACTGGACAGCCAACTTACGACCTCGGGAGTAATTGAGATGGCGCTGTTGCATTAGCGGAGGGTGGGCACGGTCGACTGTGGCCGGTGTGCTGTTTAGATGGCGTGGGCGAGTTCGGTGAACGCTGCTGGGAGCCGGTCGTTCGGGTTGAGGTCGAGGGCCAGTTCGTAGTGTCCGCGGCGGATGTTCTGGACGAACGCATGTCCTGTGCTGATCACTCGTGCTGAGCGCAGTCGTTGGAGACCGCGCATCGGCCTCAGTCGGGACTTCAGTCGGCCATGGTCGGCTTCGATCGTGTTGTTGGCATACTGCTCGGTGATGTGGCAGGCGGAGGGCAGTAGCTCGTCGAGCACTCGCGGGTAAGTGGGAGCCTGGTCGGTGCTCACTTCGGCCGGGTGTGGGCGGTGCTCGAGCGCACGGATGAAGAACCGGCGACGGTTTGATCGCTGGATTTGCCATCTATACGCCATCTCGGACCAGTAATTGTGCTGGATGCGTTATCCCGGACCAGTAATCGTGACGGGTCCGACCGCTGCCACGGTGGGCGATAGTGCTGTCTGAAGCGTCGCAATGAGCGATGGTCAGGAGGCCCGTGGGTCGCGATCAAGCCGCAGAACGGGACCGGGAGCCAGGTGAAGGAGGGAGTGGTTGGGGATGCGGATCGTTGTGGACCTGACCCGTTGCCAGGGTTATGCGCAGTGTGTGTTCCTCGCGCCGGAGGTGTTCGAGCTGCACGGGGAGGAGGCATTGCGCTACGACCCGGCCGTCCCCGATGAGCAGGTCAAGCGCGTGCGTCAGGCCGTGGCGGCGTGCCCGGTCCAGGCCATCGTCATGGGTGAGGGGGTGCCTGTCGATGTCCGGTGATCTTCGGAAGGGCCGGATCGTCATCGTTGGGGCGTCGGTGGCCGGGTTGCGGGCCGCTGAGACGCTGCGCGACGAGGGCTTCACCGGCTCACTGACGGTGGTGGGGGAGGAGCCTTATCCGCCGTATGACAGGCCGCCGCTGTCCAAGCAGGTGCTGCTGGGCAGGGTGGCCGCGGACGCCACTGGGCTGCCGATGCGACGGGATCCGCACGCGCAGTGGCGGCTGGGGGTGCGCGCCACCGGGCTTGATCCGCTCGGGAAGCGTGTGCTGCTGGCTGACGGCCAGTGGTTGGCGTATGACCGGTTGCTGATTGCCACTGGGACCCGGGCGCGGTCTTGGCCCGATGCGGAGCAGGCCGCTCTGGATGGGGTGTTCACCTTGCGCACTTGTGAGGATGCCAGGTGTCTGGCCGAGCGGTTGGCCGCCGGGCCGTGTCGGGTGCTGGTGATCGGTGGGGGCTTCACGGGCTCGGAGATCGCTTCGGTGTGCCGGGAGCGGGGTGTGGAGGTCACCGTCACTGAACGCGGCGCCGCGCCGCTGGTGGGTGCGCTGGGTGGGACGCTGTCGAAGTTTGCGGCCAGCCTGCAGCGAGCTCACGGCGTGGACCTGCGCTGCGGGGTCACGGTCACGGCGCTGCGGGGAAACGGACGGTTCACTGGTGCGGAGTTCTCCGATGGCAGCCGCATTGAGGCTGACGTGTGCGTCGTCGCCCTGGGGGCGGTGCGCAACGTCGAGTGGCTGGCCGACTCCGGGCTGGCCGCGTGCGCACAGGGGATCGCCTGCGATGCCGGGTGCCGCGCCTTTGACCGGTACGGGATCGTCACCGACGACGTGTTTGTGGCCGGCGATGTGGCGCGTTTTCCGCATCCGTTGTTCGACTATCAGATGCTGTCGTTGGAGCACTGGGGCAACGCGGTGGCCCAGGCGCAGGTGGCGGCTCACAACATGGTCAGTCCGGGGCCGCTACGGCGCCCGCACCGTGCCGTCCCAGTCTTCTGGTCGAGCCAGTTCGGGTGCAACATCAAGTCGGTGGGCGTGCCTACCTTCTCCGACCAGGTGGTCATCGCCCAAGGCTCGCTCAGCGACCGCCGTCTGGTAGCGGTCTACGGTTACCGGGGCCGCATCACCGCCGCGGTGACCATCAACATGGCCAAGTGGCTTGAGCACTACCAGGGCCTGATCGAGACCGCAGCCCCATTTCCCCCCGGACCCGGCGCCGCCGACGCTTGCCCGCTGGTGGCCGAATTCCCGGTCCCGTCGAACGTGCCCGACCCCAAGGGGCTCTTCCACGGCCCCACCGTCGCGCTCACCGGCCACCTGCCCGACCAGCGCCTCGCCGTGGCGCGGCTCGCCGGCTGACCCGTTGTCCCTTCCCGTCCCCGAGGAGCCCCGGCATGACCACCGACACCCTGTTGGAGCGGATCACCGACTATGCCAACCGCCCCAACCCCTACCCGCTCTACGCCGAACTCCGCGAAGCGGGGGCGGTCCGGCAGACCGACGGAAGCTACCTGGTCGGCACGTACGCCGACATCGTTGCCCTGTTCCACGACCCGCGGATCAGCAGCGACCGCCGCAACCTCGCTGCCTCCTACAGCGGCTTGGCCGAACAACTACAGCAGATCCCCTTCATCCAGCGCGACGACCCCGAACACCACAGGCTGCGCAGCCTGGCCATGCGGCCCTTCGGCCCCCCGCACAGCCCCGGCCGCATCGACGCGATGCGCGGCGAGATCGCCCGGATCACCGAGGAACTGATCGAGGCGTGGCACGGCCGCACGCGCATCGATATCGTCGACGACTTCGCCTACCCGCTGCCCGTCACCGTCATCTGCCGACTGCTCGGCGTCCCCCACCAAGACGAGCCGACGTTCCGCAAGTGGTCGGCCATGATCATCGATTCCGTCGACATCAAGCCCGGTGAGGATCCCACCGAGCGCCAACGAGTCGGCGACCAGGCCCGCACCGAGATGGGTTCCTACCTGGTGGACCTCGCCGAGCAACGCCGGGGCCGCCCCAGCGACGACATGCTGGCCGCGTTCGTCAACGACACCGACCCAGCCGGACGGCTCACCCGCGAAGAACTAGCCACCACCGCCGTGCTGCTGCTCGTCGCCGGACACGAGACCACGGTCAACCTGATCACCAACGGAGTGCTCACCCTGCTGCGCCACCCCGACCAGCTCGACCGGCTGCGCCAGCACCCCGACCTGCTCCCCAACGCGGTTGAAGAACTACTGCGCTATGAGCCTCCGGTCCACTTCCTCACGCGCGCCCCCCTGGCTGATGTCGACGTCGCGGGCACCACCATCCCCAAAGGCACACCCCTGGTACTCGCGACGGCCTCCGCCAACCGTGACCCCCAACGCTTCCGTGATCCCGACCGGTTCGACCCCACCCGCCCAGACAACCAGCACCTCGGCTTCGGCAGCGGCATCCACAGTTGCTATGGCGCTCCACTGGCCCGTATCGAAGCCCACATCGCACTCGGCGCGTTGCTCCCCCACCTCAGCACCGCAACCATGCTCCAAGATCCACCTCCCTACCGACGTAGCGCCATGCTGCGCGGACCCCGTCACCTCCCCCTCGAACCGTGACTGGCTCGCGCACACGCGCCAGCTCCAGACAACGTGCCCGGCTGGCGCGGTACGGCAGTCCTTTGAGATCGCAATGACGGTCATCACGGGCGATTCAACAACGTTTGGTTATCGATATCGACTCCGCCACTGTTG
Organism: Pseudonocardiaceae bacterium; assembly: GCA_036378735.1. Taxonomy (GTDB): domain Bacteria; phylum Actinomycetota; class Actinomycetes; order Mycobacteriales; family Pseudonocardiaceae. The sequence continues at coordinate 17,305 of DASUVX010000032.1, forward strand.
ACCGTCACAGCTCATGTGAATCTATGGGGCGTGCCTGGTTCAGACCCGATTCCGCGATTAGCGTTTCGTTGATCTTCGCGGAAGTTTGTTGATTGTTTGTGTGTGGGATTCCGGGTCGTGCGCAGCACGCGGGCCCGAGTGTCGCCTCGGGTGGCGGGATTCCGGGGGTGTTGGGGCGTGAATCGCCTGGTCAGGACGGGGTGGGCAGGGCGCGGATGCGGGTGAGGACCTCGTTGAGTAGGTCGTGTCCGGGAGGTAGGCGCAGTTCGAGGCCGCGGGCGTGGCGGATCAGTCGGGCCGGGACGCGGATCAGCCGGTGTCGCAAGGTGGCGATCATGGCTTGACCGCTGCGGACGCCGTGGCCGAGCAGCCGGCCACCGGGCTCGACGGTCGCGGTGAGCTGGTGCAGCCAGCCGGCGATGCTCGCGGCGAGCAGCGCGCCCCACATCCACGCGGTGTTCACCTCGGGGTATCCGGACGGGAGATGACGAAGCGCCGCTCCCAGCTTGGCGTCCCGAAAGATGTTTTCGATCGAGGTCCGGTGCCGGTACCAGTGCTCGACGGCGGCCGCCTGGGCGGGGGTGGAGACGTCGAGGTTGGTCATGATGAACGAGTAGGCGTAGACGGCGTCGGCGGCGGCGAGCTCGGTCAGGGGCAGGGCGCGCTGGTCGGGGTGCAGGGTGCGGCGCCGCCGGGCCCGTGGGTCGGCCGAGATCTGGCCCGCGGTGACGTCGAGGGCGACCCGGCGGATCAGCAGCCGTGTGGCGGCCGGCCACCAGTCCGGGCAGTAGCCGGCGATGGCGACCTGCGCGCCGGTCATGTCGATCGCGTCGGTCCAGGCGGTGGCGGCGACGTCGTCGAGGATCCGCCACAGCGGCGCGATCCGCCGCGCCCCGATGGCGAATTCCACCTGCGCCAACAAGGCGGCGCGGGCCAGCTCTCCGGCGAAGTAACCAGCGTCGGCGCGCAGCCGAATCCGCCCGGCTCGGGCCGGGGCGGGCAACGCCGCAAGTGCGCGACCCAGCAGCTCAGCGGCGTGCGGACGGGGGTCCTCGTTACCGGCCATCAACTCCGCGGCCAGCACCGTCGAAGTCTGTGCCCACGTGGCCACGTGCGGACGCCCGCAGCGCTGGCCCTGATGGTTGAACGCCACCCCCCGCTTGAGCCGGCCATAAACCTCGACATCGGTCGTGTCCAGATCGATCGTGACCGTCTCGCACAACGTGGTGGCGCGCTCAGCCGCCAACAGCCCGAGCACCGCCGCGTGCACCTCGCCGATCCCGGTCTCCACGGCCCGCCACTGCCCGACACTAAACCGCCGGGCCAGCCCCGCCGCAGTCGTCGAGCACAACCCGGCCACCGGCGTGAGCACCTGCCCGGCGGCATCAGCGCACCAGCGGTCCAACCCAACCAGGAACTCCTCACCGGCCAGCTGCGCGCACGCCAGCCCGACCAGTAGCTGCCCGCCGCTGAACCCGCGATCTCTGGTCTTGATCCGCCCGATCGCCGCGTCCAACAGTTTGATCATGTTTAGGCGGTCCACCAACTCGGTCACCGCCACCATCCCCGAAAACCGGGTCACCGACCGGTCCGACGCGCCGATCCGCACCCGCCGCCGCAACCGTCGAATCTCGCGTACGCTGCCCACCCGATAGGTGTCCTTCCACCGTGATGATCAAGCCTTGGACAGCAGGATCATCCCAGGTCAATAGGGCACCTATCGTCATCTCGGCCCCCGGGCCGAGGACCTAATCGCGGAATCGGGTCAGAGAGGAACGAATCACTACTCAAGGTGTACGGAGCTGTTTACAGGAGGCCGATCTGGAACATGGCGAACTTACGTCTGAGCAATTCGACGAGCTCGTCGACCGTGTCGCGGATCGCGTAGTCTGGGGATTGCGGACGAGGCAGACCCAGGGAACTCACCTTGCGTCAGGCGGTAAAAGCCGTTGTGATGTACTTCCGCGCCAACGTCGCGCAAGAGGTCATCGTCGAACTGCTATACGTTGATCAATCCACGGTCTCCAGGGCGATCAGTGATCTCGAGGAAATCATCACCGAGGCACTTGATGAGTTTTGCGCCCGAACTACCCGACGTGATTAAACACCCTTTGACGAAAGCACAGTCTCGGAGAAGAGTATGGAGGACCGTATCGTGGCGAGCAGTCGTCGGTAACCTCGTAGTGTCCACAGATGGTCCACAAGTGGTCCCCAGAGCTAGCGGCCTAGATCGACAACACGATCATCCCGCAAATAACAAAAAAGGCCCGCTGGCGTGGTGATTTGTCCAGCGTCAGCGGGCCTGGTGCTGGTCGGGACGACAGAATTTGAACCTGGGACCCCTTGCTCCCAGTTGGTCCTTGACGGTACGGCACCTACCGCGACCTGCCGCCCAGCGTCTGAACTCGCTGTTCTAAATTTCTCGGGAGAAAGCCAACCGCGGGGCGTCTCGTCGCGTGAATTACGGGCACCATCGCTCAATGCACGCCATCACGGACCAGTAATCTTTACGGGTTCGACCACCGTCACGGTTCGCGACAGTGCTATCCGAAGCGTCCAACAAGCGAGGCTTTGGGTGGCAGAACATCCCCGAGGACGGGCACGCTGGTGCCACCCTGAACCTAACTAGTTGTCATGCAGCAGCTGAGGAAGCTGTTGCTGACGGTCAAGAAATCCGGGGTATCGCTCATGGCTTTTTCCACCACCGGCAAGCGAATCGGCGTTGGTATCATCGGGCTCAGCGCGAAGGGCGGCTGGGCTGCGGCGGCGCATGTCCCAGCGCTGCGGGCCGTCGAGGGTTACGAACTGCGGGCGTTGAGCGCGAGCTCTGCCGAGTCAGCGGCGGCAGCCGGCGAGGCCCACGACGTGGCGCTGACGTTCGGCACCGCCGAAGAACTAGTCGGCCGCGACGAGGTCGATCTCGTGGTGATCACCGTCAAGGTGCCACACCACCGCAAACTGGTGACCACCGCGCTGCAGGCCGGGAAAATGGTGCTGTGTGAATGGCCCCTCGGCAACGGGCTGGCCGAGGCCGAGGAGCTGGCCGCGCTGGCACGTTCGCAAGGTGTCCGGACCGTGGTCGGGTTGCAAGCGCGTTCGGCGCCCGCGGTTCGCTATCTGCGTGACCTGGTCGCCGACGGCTACGTCGGGGAGGTCCTGTCGACAACCATCATCGCGTCGGGCGAGGCCTGGGGCCCAGAGGTTCCCCTGGCCGGTCGCTATCTGATTGACGCGGCCAACGGAGCGACCATGCTGACCATCCAGGGCGGCCACATCCTGGATGCCGTCGCGTCGGTGCTCGGTGAGTTTGGCGAACTCGACGCTGTCGTTGCGACGCGACGGACCACGGTGCGAGACGTCGAAACTGGCGGCGAGCTGCGCATGACCGCGCCGGACCAGGTGGCTGTCGCCGGGCGGCTGACGAGCGCCGCGGTCGCGGCGATCCATTACCGGGGCGGTCGCAGCCGAGGCGTCAACTTCCATTGGGAGATCAACGGCACCGAGGGTGATCTCGTCGTTTCCGCACCGAGCGGGCTTTTGCAGATGAGCCCGGTGCAGATCCGCGGCGGTCAGGGCGGCAACGACGAACTGTCCGTGCTGGAGGTTCCCCGCTCCTACCATCGGGTTGCTGGCCTGGCCGACCAGCCAGACGCCCCGGGCTACGCGGTCGCCCACGCCTACGCCCAGCTCCTCGAAGACATCGAGAACGGCACCTCGACACTGCCAGATTTCGACCACGCCGTCTGGCGGCACCGCACGATCGACACGATCGACCGAGCCGCCACGAGCGGGCGCCGGCAAACCATTTCGTGACGCCAACGCCCATTGCCCATGCCGGACCCTGTCGCGCCTTGGCACCTGCCGCCGTTGCGACACGGTCCGGTTTTTGAGTGGGGTGTGGGCACGAGTCCCGCGCTGGGATGGCAGTTGCACGTACTAGGGCTCACCCGCCGAGGTATGGCAGAACATGACCGTCGACGACCTCCGCGTGATCAGGGCCGCCGCCGGGTGCGCGGACTTCGACAGCTGTCTGAGCGGCCGGGAGCGGCCCGCCGACTAGGACGCCGACCGTGCCTACATCCGCTCGATCGCCGCGGGTAGAGCCCGAGTGCGGTCAGGTCAGAAGACAGGCAGCGGACTATTGCGGCGGTCAAAACACGGTCCCCTGCGCGGTGCATAGCCAACGGCCCGCGCCGCGACCGTAACGCTTCCGGGAGGGCAGACGAGTCTGATCTGGCTACCGGGGGGCCGTACCGGTCGGTGTGTCCTGGCGGGAGCTGATGTGGTGCAGTGACCGGTCCGCGACGGTGATCGCGAGGAACAGCACGCCGATCACGAGCATGAACATCGCCAGGTGATGCAAGCCCGCCGGTGCCGGCGGTGGGACCGTAGAAGGCGCACTGGGCGGCGGAGGCGATGATCGCGCCAAGGTAGATAAGGTCCGCAGCAGCCCGGCCGAGGAACCCATGCGGTCGCTGTCTGCCTGCAGGCACACGTAGTTCTGCAGCGCGAGGCCATCCCTGCCCTGCGGGAGGCCGACGGCGAAAAGCGGGCGCTGGGCGTACAGCCTTCCGGCCAGGTCACCGGCGCCTACGGCGCGGCGCTGAGCAGATTCTTGCGCGGCAAGCGCTGGCGCCCGCCCGTGTTCTGGGCCTGGCCAACCGCGCCGACCACCCACCGCTCACCATTACGCGGGAGGTGTGATCTGTGGGAAGTGCTCGGTTTAGAGAGAACGGATCACTGTTCAAGGTGCTTACGCAGCTGTTTGCGAGAGGTGATCTGAAGCTTGGTGAAGATCTTGCTGAGATGCCATTCCACGGTGCGCCGACTCAGGAACAACCGGGCGGCGATCTCCGGGCTCGACAGGCCCTCGCCGACGAGCCGGGCGATCTGGGTCTCCTGAGCGGTGAGCTGGGTGCTGGTGTCAACGCTGCGTTTGCGGGCGGTCTCCCCGGTAGCTCGCAGTTCACGGGCGGCCCGCTGAGCGAACGCCTCAGCACCCATCGCGCTGAACATCTCATGGGCAGTACGCAGCTGCTCGCGCGCATCCGCCCGCCGCCGCTGGCGGCGCAACCACTCGCCATATAGCAGATGGGCGCGGGCCAGCTCCCCCCGCACGCGGGTGCGGCCCAGCCGCTGGACCGCCTCCCGATAGAGGCCTTCTGCGGCCGAGTCGTTGCGGCACAGCGCGTGGCAGCGGGACTGGACGCCCAGGGCCCAGTCGGTGCCGCTGGCGCGGGTGGACTCGATGACCTGCGCGAGGGCCTCGGTGGCGTGCTGGGCTTGTCCGCACCGGGTGGCTGCCTCGATCAGCTCGACAAGTGGCCAGGACGAGATTCCCGGCTCCTGGAGGTGGGCACTGGCTTGCTGGGCGGCGTCGAAGGCATCCTCGTAGCGACTGAGACTGTTGTGGAGCAGCGCGCTGCCCCACAGCATGACGCTCAGCCATAGTCCCTCACCACGAGACACCGCCTCCTGGGTGGTGGCCGCGATCAGCCGGGAGATCTCGGCTTCCCGCCCCTGCCAGGCAGCCACCACAACGGCGGGTACCGGTGAGCGCTCGATCCCCATCGCCTTGGTGATCTCGTGCCATTCCTCCACCAACGACGCCGCCTGGGCCAGCTCGCCAGCCACCGCGTGCGGGCCCGTGCGCGTCTGGAGCGCCAGGGGAAGCAAGGACAACGCGCCTTCGTCATGGGCGAGCTGGACAAAGCGCGCGCTCAGCGCCTCTAAACTCACGAAATCCCACACGGCGTGAGCAGCACGGCAGGCAAGGTAGAGCCAGTGCAGCTGCTCTTGGGCGGGCATGGCCTGGTCCTGGAAGGCTTGCAGTGCCTGCTTGACCAGCGGTGCTCCGGCCGAGTGGCCCTCGGTAATCAGCAGGGCCATCCCCTCCAGGAGCAGCTCGGGGGCGCCGGGTGGCTGGGAGGCGGGTGGTGCGGCCCGCACCGCCCGTGCCACCTCAAGCAGGCTTGCCTCGTTGGCAAATTGGCCGGCGTACCCGGCGGCGATGTAGGCGTCCTGGTAGGTGTCCCGAGCCAGCCTCGGATCGAGTGGCTCAAGCTGCGTGGCGGCTTGAAGCAGCAATGCGGCTGCGTCACTGGGGCGGTCGACGGTGAACGCGATTTGGGCGCGCAGCAGGTCCACTCGGGCGCGCTGCAGCTCATCCAGCGGTGCGGCCTGGGCGACTGACAGCAGGCGCAGCGCCGCGTCGGGCGCCCCGGCGAGGTGGGTGGCGTGCGCTGCGGCCAGGGCGCGCCGCCCCCGGCCTGCCAGATCGGGGGTTAGCTCGGTGGCCCGCTGCAAAAACGCTGCTGCCGCGGCCAGGCCCCCGCGTACCCGGGCGCGCCCGGCCGAACGCTCCAGCTGTTTCGCGACGTCCTCATCCGGCCCCGGCGCTGCATGAGCCCAATGCCAGACGCGCCGGTCGAAATCAGCCTCACGGTCGGTGGCCTCGGCCAGCACCCGGTGCACCTGCCGGCGTTCGTCGGCCGACGCGGCCCAGTAGATCACCGCGCGCAGCAGTGGATGGCGAAACCGCACCGGGTTACCGATGTCTACTAGCCCGGCCTCGACCGCCGCCGCCGCCGCCGCGTCCACCCCGATCCCGAGCTGGCCTGCCGCTCGCCACAACAGCACCGCATCACCCAGCGGCTCGGCCGCGGCCACCAGCAACAGTCGCCGGGTGGATGCCGGCAGCGCCGCCACCTGCCGGTGGTAACTGTCCTGTATCTGTGTGGCGACCGGGGCAACACCCACCGGCCCAAACCCGCCGGCCTGCTGCGCGACAGTCAGCCCGCGCGGCAGCTCCACCAGCGCCAGCGGATTGCCCCGCGCCTCGGCCACGACCCGGTCCACCACCCGCTGGTCCACCGGCCCGGGCAGCACCGAGCCCAGCAACGCCCGCGCGTCGCCCTCAGGCAGACCCGCGACCACTAGCTGCGCCAAGCCTGCGAACTCCGTCACGTCGTCGGTATCGCGGGCGGCGAAGACCAGCGCCACCGACTCGACCACCAGCCGGCGCGCCACGAACGCCAGCGCCTGCACCGAGGCCCGATCCAACCACTGGGCGTCATCGACGACACACACCAACGGGCGCTCGCTGGCCACCTCGGCCAGCAACCCCAGCACCGCCAAACCCACCAAAAACCGATCCGGCGCCGACCCGGCACCCAGCCCCAACGCCGTGCGCAGCGCCTGGCGCTGCGGACCCGGCAACGCGGTGTCCCGATCCAGCAGGGACACGCACAGCTGGTGCAACCCAGCGAAGACCAACTCCATCTCCGACTGCACACCCGCAATCCGGACGACCCGACACCCCGAGGCCCGCCCCACCAAATACTCCAGCAGCGCGGTCTTGCCCACCCCCGCCTCACCGCGCACCACCAGCGCCTGGCTTTTGCCCACCCGCACCGCATCAACCAGCCGGTCAAGCACCTCACACTCGGCACGCCGACCCACAAACACCCTGCAAACAGTAACTAAAAACGGTAACCAGAACCGACAAAGATTAGTGCCATCGTCTTGGAGATACCTGTTGAGCGCAGCGCCGCCCGACGGCGGTCGAATACCCCTGCAAGGGCGCATCCTGCTGCGCCAGGCGGACCACGGGCTCGAGCGGCGTAGTCTACGGGTCGGCACCTCCAGCTTCCAGGGTGTTGCGCATCGCCGACGCGACCGCCTGCGGCGGCCCTGGACCCTGGAGCCTCTGCCGACCCTGCGGCAGGATCACCACGGGGCAGGTCACCACCCGCCCCGACCCACGCGCCGCCCGAGCTCACCCGAACCCGGCCGACCGTGGGCCACACAACCCCCTACGTTTTCTAGCCCCACTGTCAAGCAACACCCGGGACAAAACGTCAAGAGTCAGGGGGGACCAGACAGAAGTCAGGGATGCTGCCAGGCGGACTGATGGTGTTGGCGACGTGCTCGGACGTCCAGTACTCCCGGAGGCTAGAGATCAGCTGGTCCTTAAAAAGACAGCGAGCTCTCTCATCCGCTTGCGTACTACCCGGATAGCGACGCCATGGCGGTCGGTTACCTGACCGGCACTGGCAAGCAAGTGATCACCGCGTACGCCGAGCTGGCCGCGACGGTCCAACCCGCCGGCGAGGGGAAACGCGGCGTAGCCTTACGGGGGATCCGGCGAGGGAGTGGTTTACGCGATGGACGCTGAGGAAGCGTCGGCGATTGGCGTGCGCGCTGCGACAATCCGACGTCGTCGGGGGTTGAGCCAGGACGTGGTGGCTGGCCTGGCCGGCATCAGCGCGCCTTATTTGTCGCAGCTGGAGCGTGGTCAGCGTGGTTTCAACAGGCGGGGGCTTCTGGAGGACCTGGCTGACGCGCTGGGGTGCTCGGTGGCGGATCTGACGGGCCAGCCCTATCTACCGCCGGATCGGGCATCGGCCGACGCATTGGCGACGTTGCCAGCGGTGAGTGTGGCCCTGCACGATTGCAGCCTGCTAGACGCGCCAGATGTGCCAGTCCGGCCCGTTGAGCGGTTGGCGGCGCTGGTTGCCCAAGCCAACCGGCATGTTGACGAGACTCGCTACCAGCTCGCCGGGCGGGACCTCGGCGCGGTGTTGACAGAGCTGCACGTGCACGCGGTATCCGGCACCGCCGATACGCGGAGATCGGCTCTCGCTGCACTGGCTGAGGGCTGCATGGTCGCTGCGGGTATTGCTCGGCCGCTGGGCAACGGCGAGCTGTCCACGCTCGCAGCCAAACGTGCCGCCGAGGCCGCCGAGCTGACCGAACGGCCAGAGCTGATCGGGCTGACGGGAATGACCCGTGTCGGCGCGCTGGTCCGCCTGGGAGCGCGCCACCGGGCAGGCATCGTGCTGTCCAACGCATTGGCTTCGACGGAAGAGCACGCGGACCCATCGGCAGCCGACACCGTGCCCGCCGAGAGCTACGGCATGCTGCATCTGACCGGCGCGCAACTCGCGGCGAGGGAAGGACGATCAGGCGAGGCGGATACCCACCTAGCTGAAGCACGCCAACTCGCGGAGGCCACCGGGGAGCGCAACGCGTACCGGTTCCACTTCGGCCCTGCCAACGTTGCCGCGTGGTCACTGGCAATCGCCGTGGAGTTGGAACGCGGACCGTCTGTGGCCGAGAAGCTTGACACTTCGCCGACGACCTTCGCCGCACTGGACTCGGCGGACCGGCGCGCTGGATTTCATCTAGACCTGTCTCGCGCCTACGCCCAGTCTGGGGGCGACCGCGACGCGGAGGCGCTGCAGCACATTGATACTGCGGACCGGATCGCTCCCGCTCGGCTCCGTAATGACCCCATCGCGCGGGATCTAGTGCTGACCTTGGACCGGCGTGCGCGGCGCCGTGTGTGGGGGCTGGGTAGTCTGCGCAACCGCTTCGGTATTGGCGTCCAGGCTTAGCGAACTGCAAAGAACGAGCGTGATCTAGGCCGCAGTGTCTTGCGGGTGAGCGAAACGACCACCACTTCTGAGAAGTCCCTGTCCTGGTATCTGCGGTCGCTGGCTGATCACGACACGCACCGGGGCTGGATGCGCAACGGCACCGTGCTGGCGCTGTGCGGGGCCAGCTTCATTCCCAGGCTGACGTTGCGGGTGGTGGGTGAGCCGCCGGGGCAACTGGTGGACGGGCCCCCCGAGCTCGGGATTACCCCAGTCCCGGAGCAGGTCTGCCCGGCGTGCCAGCGCGAGGGGAACGGCCGATGAGGGTGGGCAGGCATCGCGCTGTTCCGAAGGGGTCCCGCTGGCGCCGGTCATCGGCCCCGGCTGCGATCTCCGCGCCGCGGCTGCTGGGTATCGAGGTGGTGGACGCGCTGACCAAGCTGGCGCACCGGGTGAGCCCGGATGAGCTGGTGACCGGTCACCAGCGGGGGGACCTCGTGGCGTTCTGCGGTGCCCGGTTCCTCGCGGCGAGTTTGGTCGAGCCCCGGCGGGGCTGCTGCGCGGGGTGCGCGTCGTGAGTGAATCGATTCACCTGGTGCCTGCTGGGGAGGTCAGCCGGGGCTGGAGCACGTCGGTGGCGGTATACGGGGAAGTGGTCACGGGCGGCCCGGGCGGTGGGGAGAATCCCCGGTACTGCGTTGAGTGCATTCGTGAAGCGATCCGATGGCGTGCCGTGGCGAGTAAGCCGGTGACGATCCCCGCCGGATGCGAAATCCACCACGGTGCGGTGACGCGGTCGATCCTGCAGGAAGTGATCACTTTGGCGGAGCGGGCGCCGACGTTCACCGACGCGGATCTACGGTCCCGGCTGCTGGGGCTGGTCGGTCTCGCCGAGGGTGGACTGCCGTGAGCGATAGCCCCGACCTGGTCGCGGCGATGCGGCTGCTGGACGCCGCGAAACTCCAGGGGTTCCGCTTCTGCCGGATCGCACCCGGCCGCGACGGGCCGCGAGAGGTGTCCGCGAGACGCCGATGTTCACCGACGAGCTCTACATCGCGGGGTTCCGGGCACTGGGGTCGTGCTCGGCTACCCGCCGTCGCCGTAGCACTTTGATCCTTCCCAGCGGCTTACCGGTCATCGGTCAGGTCACTGGGGACGCGCTGAGCGTGCTGAACACCGTGGTGACCACCTGGTCACCCACCTAGACCCCCGACCGGCCGCCGGTTGAGCAGCCCCGTTTCAGGCTCCTGGCGGCCGGTCGGTTCCAATGGTCACGCCCGGCCCGGCAATGGTGATACAGGGGGTATGGGCGCGCTGAAGGACTTCCTGCGAATCACGTATCTGATGTCGCAGACCACTGGTGACATCTCCGCTGCACAGCGCGGGCGCCCCGGCCGCCCGGTCGATGCGCCGGACACTGACTCGCTCGCTGTGGGGCCGGATCATGAGCAACCTGCTCTGCTAATACTGCCACGGGATGTAGTGGTGGGGTGGCGTGCGGGGGGGAGGGGGAGGGACGCAGCGGGTGGCTGCGGCTACCCCGGTTTTGGGGGTTTTCGCGGGTGTTCAGCCGGGTGGGGATCGGGGTCCCTGGTGAGGGTGTGGGCTGGTCAGGTGGGGGAGGCAGGGGCGGGGATGGGGGTGGGGAGAACTCCCCGGGTGCCCCGGCGAGTCCCCGCCTCAGCTCCCTCCCCGGGCCATCACTCTCCGTGGCCGTTGTCGCACTTGAACGACGGCGACGCGAGAGGACGGTGAGCGAGCGTCCGCATCCGCGTGGACGTCCGCAGCGCGCAGACGCCCTACGCGCGGGCGCGCGAGTCACGGACGTCCACGCGGACGAACCCGACCGGCTGTCTACCACCCCCGCCACGCGGGAAGAAAGAACCGGTGATCAGCGGTATGACGGACTCGTGGGCCCCGATCACCGGGGGTCTGGTGGCGGGGGCTACCCCCGCTACCGTGCTGGTCAGGGCCCGCTACCCGGGGGCTCTACCGGGGTAGCGGGCCCCCGCTACCCCGGCGAGTGACCCCACGGCGCCGGTAGCGGGTGCGGTCGGGCACCCCACACCCGACGAGATCACTCGATGGGTGGAAATCTGTGACATTCTATCGGTGATGCGCTATTGTGCCGCGCTCGCCCGATCGCTTCGACCATCAGGAGGTGATCCCCTGCCACCCCGGCCATAACGCCCGTCCCGACCACCCACAGCCCGCCAGCAGGTGAGCACGACCCGAACCCGGCCGCCGACCGCCGGGATGACCGCGCCTACCACCTGGCCCGGGTGTGCGCCCGGTTCCCGACCACGATCAGCACCGAGGGCGCTCACCGGCTCGCACGCCTGCTGCGCGTGAGCACCGAGGAAGTACTGTAACAACCGTTTCAACTCCGTTTCTGTGCCGGGTGTGAGGGGGTGCCGATCCACCTCCTCACACCCGGCACCACCTGTTTCCTAGGTCAGCACACCGGTCAACCCGTCACAGAGTATCGGGCTACCCCTTTACACGGGTGTGACGAGTCGCGCGCCCGGTTGTGACACTCCGTCATAGTGTGGCGGATTGCCCGGCGCGACTCGCCGATTAAAGGGGGTTGGGTTCGATCTCGATGCGGCTGTAGTCGAAGCTGCCGCGCTTGCCTCGGTGTTCATCGATGATCACGGCGGCGAATAAGAACCGCAGCACCGCGTTGAGCCGTTCCACCTCTCCGGCCTCCGCGAGCCGATCCTACGTCGCGCGGGCGTCAGCTCCGACCAGGCCGGCCAGGACCTCGGCGGTGGGGCGCACGATGGTCTTGCGCCGCAGCGCGCTGATCCGCTCCTCTACGGTATGGCGCATCTCGCGGTATTCCCGGGTGGAGATCTCCCGATGGGTCCACATGTCCTTCAACTCAGCCAACTCCGCCTCATCAGCACTGATCGCCGCTTCATCGGCGGCCGGCAGCGCGGTAGCCGCGCTCGGGGCGCCACGGACATCCAAGCGGGTCAGCAAGTCCACGGCCGCGTCGGAGACGAATTCCTCCAACCGGGCCGCGCCGATCCGGCGGTGGCAACGCTCCGGACCGAGATAGGTATGCCGCGCGCACATGTAGCAGGCGTCCTTGCTGGTGGATCCGGCCATCCGCCAGCCGCATCGCTTGCACACCACCAGCCCGCGCAGCAGATAAAACCGCCACCCCCGCCGGTCATACGCCGAGGCCCGATAGGAACGCCGCTCCTGAACCTCCCGCCAGGTCCCCCGATCGATGATCCCTGGCCAGTCCCCCTCCCCCGCCTCCTCGCCCCGAAACACCCGGATCCCGGTCACATGCCGGGAGGCCAGCACCGCACGCACCGCGTACGGCTGCCACGACACCCCACTAACCGTGAGCTCCCCCCGATCGTTGAGCTCCCGAGCGATCACACCGGGGCTAGCCCCCTTCAAATACCGGGCGTAGATCTCCCGAACGATCACCGCCTCACCCTCGATGATCGTCACCGCGTCCGGGGCATACCCATACGGGCGTTGCCCCGAAGAGTGGGGACGCCCCTCCCGCGCCCGATCCTCCAGCGCATCCCGCAACCGCCGAGAGGTGTCATCCGAGGACCGGCACGCGTGCGCAACCTCAATCCGTAGAAAAAACCGATCATCCGGATCCGACAAGTCCCGCCGATTCGCCTGCCCATGCAACGTAATATCGCGCTCCTCCGACAGGGTGAGCAGTTCCTCCAGATCCCGGGGTTGGCGCATCAACCGATCCGGGTGATACGCGATCACATGCCCCACCCCGCCCGCCCGGATCGACTCCAGCAACGCGTTCCACCCTGGCCGGTTCCGATTCCGCTGCCACGCTGAGCGGTTGTTATCCACAAACACCTCGTTGGGGGCGATCACCAAGCCCAGCCGCGCGGCCACCTCGCGGCACAACCGCTCCTGACGATCCACCCCGGTCTGATCCTCATCCCGAGCCTTCGAGATCCGGCAATAGATCGCCGCCGACTGCCCCACCCACCCCGACGACCCACCCCCGCCCCGAGACCCACCCCGCCTGTGACGCTGTGTACTGCCCATGAACACGTAGTGTATGAACGAGGCATGAGCTGGTCCACGGCGATACCCCGTTCGACCAGCAGCTCTTCGACGTCCCTGTAGGACAGCCCGTAGCGTAGATACCAGCGAACCCAGACCTCGGTACTGGCGCTCGGGCAGGACCGCGACGCATCAACCCAGCCTGCCCGAGCAGGTCATCGGCCAACGCAACGGTGCCATGGTCGGACACCCGCGCCATGACCTCGGGCTCGACGCCGGCTCCTAAAAGTGACGGCGTTGACGCCGAGGCCGACGTTCGTGTGGGCAGTGGCCCTGTTAGGCCTGGTGTTGCTCAGCGCCGCAGGAAGTCGAGGAACGCGGTGTTGACCTCGTCGGGGTGCGTCCATCCGATGTTGTGTGGCCCGTCGGGAACCTCCACAACGGTCAGATCAGCGATGAGGTGCTCGTCGCGCAGGCGCGCGGCGGTGGCTTCGAACGGCAGGATGCGGTCAGCGGTGCCGTGCACGACCAGCGTGGGTACGTCGATCTTGGGCAGGTCGTCGCGGAAGTCGGTAAGCCACGTGTCGACACACGCATAGGTGGCGTACGGTCCAGCGCCCGCCGCGACCTGGAAGCTCGCCCGCAATGCGGCATCGCCGATGCGCTCCGGTGCGAGGACGTTGGTGTTGTAGAAGTTGGCGAAGAAGTCGTCGAAGTAGGCGTAGCGGTCGGCGACGATCGCCGCCTTGATGTCCTCGAAGACCTTACCCGGCACGCCCTTGGGGTTGTCGTCGGTCTGCAGCAGGAACGGCGGGATCACCCCGAACAGCGCTGCCTTGCGCACGCACGCGGACCCGTAGGTGCCTAGGTAGCGGGTCACCTCACCGGTCCCCATCGAAAACCCTGCGAGCACGACATCGTCTAGCCCGAGGTGCTCGAGCAGCACCTTGAGGTCGGCGGCGAACGTATCGTAGTCATAGCCGGTCGTCGGCTGACTGGACGAGCCAAAACCGCGCCGGTCGTAGGTGATGCAGCGATGGCCCGCGTCGAGCAGGACGCGCTCTTGGCGCTCCCACGAGTTCCCGTTGAGGGGGTAGCCGTGAATCAGCACGATCGGATTGCCGGTCCCGTGGTCGTTGAAGTGGATCTGGATGTCGGCGCCGTTTTCTTCTCCGACGGTCACGAAAGGCATGACGATCCTCTCAGTCCGGGTTTATCTCTTGTTTTGTTCGGGTTGACTGCAAGCCATGGTGACAATCCGTCCTCGCGGTGGCACCCGTGCAAATCCCTGGTCGGCACCCTGGGGTGGGCGTGCAGGAGTACGCGGGGCGGCCCGTGGGCAACCACGATTCCGCGGCGCAATGTCACCGATCCTAGCCAACGAGCTGCCTGCGCGGTCATCGGGTTTCAGGCGGTCAAGGTGGGCTCGTCGGGGGCGGATAGGCTCAGCACCACGCCGGCTACCGCGGGCGAAGCACTGATCCTGGCCTCGAGGGCGCGCAGTCGGATGGCGACGTGTGATTCGGTGTCGTCACCGGTGAGATCGACATCACCGGTGATTGCGATCATCCGCGGACCCACGACCTCTAGGCGCAGGTAGGTCACCCGGGCGACCTCGGGCTGATCGCGCAGCGCCTGCAGGACCGCCGCCCGGACCCGGGGGTCGGCTTCCTCACCGACGAGAAACCGGCGGTTGAGGTTGATGAGCTGGATGGCGACTACGACGAGTAGCACGCCGATGAGAATGGAGCCGATGGCGTCTGGGGTGGCCGAGCCGGTCAGTTGATGAGCTGCCAACCCGACCGCGGCGACCACCAGGCCGATCAGTGCGGCCGCGTCTTCGGCGAACACCGCGCGCAGGGTGGGATCGGAGGTGGCCAGCACGTGCTCGATGAGGTCGCGGTTCAGCGGGCACTGTTGCATTGAGGCGAGGGGCGTCCTCGCGGTGCCGCAGAGTGAGGAGAAGGGGCCCTTAGGCACCGTCGAAACCGTAACAAACCGGTCATCTCATGGCTCGGCACACGGCTTCCGAACGGAAGGAGAGAGCCGATCGGATGGGTGGATCGCTCAATGCAACAGTGCCGGACGACGACACCTTCGTCGAGAAGGTCCGCCAGACCGGACGCGACCACCTGGTCATAGCCGGACTGTCGTTCGAGGTGTGCGGGTCACTGCCGGCGATTGCGGCGCAGGCGCAGGGCTACCAGCCGGTGGTCGCCCCCGACGCCTGCGGCACCTTCAGCCACCACAAGCGGCAGGCGGGTCTGGCCCGCCTGACCGCTTTGGGGATCGAGGTGTCAGACTACGCCACCCTCATGGTCGAGATCATGGCCGACAACGCCGATCCCAAGGCAAATGAGGTTTACGCGGCCCTGGACATGCCCTTTGCGACCCTCATGGGACAGGTGGCGGAAACACTCGGGAAATGATCAGTGACTTCGACGTCGTGATCGTCGGCGGCGGCTCGGCCGGGGCCGTGCTCGCCCACCGGCTCAGCCAGGACGCAATCTGCCGGGTGCTGCTGCCAGAGGCCGGCGAAGCCTACCGGCCCAACCTTGTACCCGCCGGACCTCGCCGACGCCGATGCCACCGGTGGCCTCGACGTCCACGACTAGGGCTACTCCGGCGCCACCGGCCTGGCCAACCGCTCGATTAGAGCCCTGCTCGGCAAGGTACCCGGCGGCTGCTCGGCCGTGAATGCAGCCGTCGCGATCCGGGCACGCGCCGCCGACTTCGCCAAGTGGATACGCCGAGGCATCGACGGTTGGACTGTCGTCGATTCCGTCGGCTCGGTCAAAGGCGTCGCCGGGCTGCGGGTCGTGGACGCCTCGATCATTCCCAAGGTTCCCTCGTCCACCACCAATGTCACCGTCATCATGCTGGCCGAGCGCATCTTTCAGCGCATCTACGCAGGCTGAACCAGGAGAGTGCCGTGACCTTCACAGTGGACCTCCACCACCACGTCCTGCCCAACTTCTTCTGGCAGGCCACCAACGAGGCCGACCATCCAGCAGGCGGCATCGCACCACCGCCCCGGTCCCTGCACGGCGCACTGTCCTTCATGGACGATGCAGAGATCGACGTGGCCGTCACCTCGATCAGCACCCCCGGTGTGCACACCGGCGACGATGCGGCGGCCCGCGCACTGGCCCGGCGCTGCAACGAACCGTCCGCCGAGCTGGACCGCGACCGCCCCGACCGGTTCACAGTCGCGGATCACAAAAGCGAGCAGTAATTTGTTCGCCGAGGTCCATCAGGTCCCCACGGTGGCTTGTTCGTGGATCCAGGGCTCCGCCAGCGTGGTCCAGATCGCGGCGTCGCCGGCGCCGCGGGCGAGGCCAAGGCTGTGCGGGCCGTGGGTGAACACGTGTACCGCGTGGGCGACGTTGTTGGCCGCCAGCGCAGCGGCGAGCCGGTAGGAGTGCTCGGGAGGCACGTAAGGGTCCTCCGCGGTATGCCAGATGAAAAACGGCGGAGAGTGTGGCGTTACCAGGACGTCTAGCGATGTCGCCCGGCGCAGCTGCGCGCTGGCGTCATCACCGAGAAGGATCAGCCGGGCAGGACGGTAGGTCTCAGTCTCCATCGAGGTGATGGCATACCCCAAGACAATGAACTGCGCCGTCTCCTTGGGCGCGGCCCCGGGCGCAAGGGCGGCCAGCCCAGCCAGGTG
Organism: Pseudonocardiaceae bacterium; assembly: GCA_036378735.1. Classification (GTDB taxonomy): domain Bacteria; phylum Actinomycetota; class Actinomycetes; order Mycobacteriales; family Pseudonocardiaceae. The sequence goes on from DASUVX010000032.1 coordinate 34,354, forward strand.
CCCGCCCGCGGAGAACCCCATGAGCCCGATGCGCTGGGCGCCTTCTGCCCGGCGCCGGCGGATCTCGGCGCGCAGCGCCTCCAGCGGCACCGGGTGCCGCACGTTGAGCGGGTAACGGAACACGCTCGCGGGCACTCCAATCCCGGTGAGCCAGCTGGCGACCGGCTCGGCCTCGTGCGGAGTATGCGTGGCGTACCCGCCGCCTGGCAGGACGATCACGTGCGTGCTGGCCACTTGATTTCCCTTCCCTCGGTTTCTCCCGCTCCTGGCTGTCCGCTGCGGCGGCCGGGCCTGACGGTGTGGGCCAACGCATCCGGTTTCTGGTGAGCAGGCAGATCACCGGCCGGATCCGAGTCACGGCGCCGCGCCCTGCCGCCACGGGCCTCGGTGCTCTACTGGTGAGCTAGACGTCGCTGGCATGGGGCAGGATCCTGCAGCGCTTTGGTCTGCCGCGCTGTTGTGGTCGGGGATGGGGACATGGCGACGGGTCGGGACGATCAGGCCGTCCAAGGCGTGGCGATCACCGATGTAGGAGGCGACGAGCGGGTTGCCGTTGACGTCGGGCGAGTCGTCCATGCGGCGCTGCTGCTTCTTGAAAACGAGAAAGCTCTGTGAACGCACACGGTCGCCGACAGGGTGCTAGCGGACGATGCCGTCGTTCCGGCCATAACAAAATCGAGCAGGTCACTCGTGCTGGCGCGGCTTGGCTAGGAAATCCGTGACGTCCGCGGCGAACTCGGCGTGGTGCTGGAAGAGGAACCCGTGCGCGGCGTCGGGGTAGATCTTCACGCTGGCATCCGGGATCAGGCCCGCGATGAGGTATGAGTAGCGGGGCGGGATCATCGGGTCGCTGTCTCCATTCGCCACCAAGACTGGCTGGCGGATGGCGCTGAGCCGCTGCAGCGCGGAGTGATCAGGGATTCCCCACGTGCAGACCGCGTCGTACTGGGCTTCGCGGGTGGGCCAGGTGGTGGGCGTGTCCCGGTCCTCGGTCCGGGAGTACATGCGCCTAAGTGCTTCCTGTCCCGCTTGCCGGCTGGCCGATGACCGGGTGAAGAACACGTCCAGGTACTCCTCGGGGCTGGTTTCTGGCTTGCCCACGGCCCCGATGACCTCAGGGGCCCAGCCGTGGATGCCTGCTGCTCCCTTGGGGGCTGCGGACGCAAGGATCAGACGGCGAACGAGGGTCGGCCGGATCAGGGCGATCTCCTGTGCGATGAAGCTGCCGATGGAGAACCCGAGGATGTCGGCTTGGCTGAACCCCATGGCGGTGACGAATGCGATTGCGTCATGTGCCATGTGCTCGATGAGGTGCGGCGTTGTTCCGGTGGAACCGCCGACCCCGGCGTTGTCGAAGGTGAGGATGCGCCGGGTTGTGGCTAGGTCGTCGATGAGCGCGGGGTCCCAGTTGTCGAGGTTCCCGCGGAAGTGCTGGAGCAGGACGAGCGGTATCTCGCCCTCACCCGTGTCGCGATAGGCGTAGTCAATGCCGTTGGGGGCCCTAACCAGTTTGTTCGGAAGGCTCGAGTAAGAATCCATTTGGGCTTTCCTTTCGCTGTGGGTATAGACATTCGCCGGTATGTGTATTGAAGGTAGGCACTATTACGCTCCTTCGGCCACAGGTCCCCGGGGGACGCCGGTCAAACTTGGTTGGCGCCGCCGTCTGCGGTGAGGCTGGAGCCCGTGGTGAAGCTGGCGAGATCACTGGCCAAAAACAGCGCCGCGTTGGCGATTTCGACTGGTTCGCCAAAACGGCCCAGCGGAATACCGGCGATGCGATCGGCCCGGAACCGCGCAATCGAAACGCCCGGGTTGGTTTGCTCGGCTAGATTATCGCTGCCGGGTGTGGCCGTGGAGCCCGCCACGACCACATTGACGCGGATCCCACGATCTTTGAGTTCGTTGGCCCAGGTCCTGGCCAAAGATCGAACCGCCGCCTTTGTGGCGGCATAGATACCGAGCCCTTCTCGGCCACGTTCGGCTGTGATGGATCCGATCAAGATTATCGAGGCATTGTCGTTGAGCAACGGCAGCGCTTTTTGCACCGTGAACACCACGCCCTTCACGTTGGTCGACAGGAGCGTGTTGAGCTGATCTTCGGTGATTTCACCGATCCGGGCCACGGTGGTCACGCCGGCGTTGGCGACGAGAATGTCAAGCCCGCGACCCAACTGGGTCACCGTGGCGTAGAGCCGGTCCAGATCGGCGCTCACCCCAACGTCACTGCGCACACCGTGGGCCTGATCACCCAGCTGCGCCAGCGCCGCATCGAGTTGGGCCTGGCGACGCCCGGTGATAAACACCCGGGCCCCTTCCTCGGTGAACCGCTGGGCCGTGGCCAACCCGATACCGGATGTGCCGCCGGTGATGACAGCTGTCTTACCGTCCAGCAATCCCACAGATCCTTCCTTCCGCTAGCTGCATTGGTCCGAAGGACACCCGAATAGGTCACGCCGTTCGCGGACGTAGTCCTCCACTGTTCGTGCGACCCGGCCGGTGATCTTTTCGACGTCTGTGGTGGATCGGTTGTAGCGGTCTTCGCGGTGCAGTGTGGCCATCGTGGCGATGTGCTGCTGGACATGGTCACTCAGGCCGGCGCGGGCTAGGTGATCGAGCCACTGGTCGTAGGGCACGCGCACCGCGGTGATGGTCCGTCCTAGGCCGTGGGAGTACTGGTCGGCGAGTTCGTCGATGTCGAGGGCAGCGGGTCCGGTCAGTTCGTACACCGCACCGAGATGGCGTTGGGGTGCGAGCAAAACGGCGGCGACCACGTCGGCGACATCGCTGGCGGCGATGGGCGAGGTGCGACCCTGTCCGAACGGCAGCGCCAGTACGCCGTGGTCGCGGATCGCTGGAGCCACAAGCAGGGTGAACAACGGGTTGTCGAGGAACACAGTCGGTCTGATGTGCACGGCCGGGATCGCGGCCCAGTCGATGACGTGCTCAGCCAGCCAGTGCAGGCGCTGCTGGTGGGATTCCTCGGTGCTCATCGCCGTCATCTGCGAGACGGTCATCTGCGACATGTTGACCAGCACCTCGAGTCCAGGCAGTTCTCGCGCTGCCGCGCACACGATGGTGGTGACCTCCAGATAGGCCGGCGAGACGCTCATGCTGAAAAACATCCGGCTGATGCCGTCGGTGGCGCTGGCAACATCCACCGGGTCAGTGAGATCGCCGACGACAACCTCGGCGCCCCGCGCACGCAGCGCGTCAGCGCGGGTGTCATCGCGGTGGACCATGGCCCGAACTGGCTGTCCATGAGCCAGCAGCCGTTGCACGACGAGCCGGCTGACCCCTCCCACCCCGCCACCGGCCCCGGTGATCAGATACGCCGGTGTGCTGATCATCGACAAGCCCTAGGTCTCATCTGTTCGACTCCGTCGAACTGGTGACTGCCAGTTGGGCGGGTGCCTCGCCGCCGAGCAGGGTGATCAGCTGAGCGAGCAGGGCGTCGAGCTCACGGCCGACCTCGGCGATCTGCGGGTTGTGGTAGCTGGCGAATAACAGGCTGGGTTGATCGACGGCGAATTGGGTGTCGCCGTCTTCGTCGGCATACAGCAGGGTCCGCAGTGGTGCGTGCAGCATCACCGAGGGGTCGTGGCGGAACATGCGCTCGGCGATGGTGTGGTTGCCCATCAGATACTGGGTGACTTTCCAAAGGGACGAGGAGCCGGCCATGACGGCGGTGATGTCGCTGCGGTAGTAGCGCATGAACCCATGCGGGGCGTTGATCTGGGCCAGCTCCAGCGTGGCTTGCCAGGAGGCCATCTGGAAAAAGCGAGCGGCATCGACCTGCGGGACGAGGGTTTCGTACTGCTCGCGGGCCTGGTCGTATGGCTGGGGTAGCGCCACGATGAGGCGACGCGACGGATGATCGATGGCGGTGGTGTAGGTGGTCATGGCGGTGCCTGTCTGTCATCGCGGCGGATCAGCTCGACGTCGTGGATGTCGAGGGTGATCGAGGGCAGGTTGAGGTTGACGGTGTTGTCGGGATTGCGGCGAAAGACCCGGCGGCGCATCGCCACCAGCAGGCCGTCGAAGCTCTGGTAGCCGCTGGTGTAGTGGCCGACCAGGGTGCTGCCGTTGACTTCGACGATGTAGTCCATGCGGCGTTGCATTCCGAGCGCGTCGAAATAGAACACCTGGCCGGGATTGTGCGTGGCGATCTGGGGTGGAAAGCACACGTGCAGGCATCGCCAGGTCCGGCCGGCCTCATGCCACAGTTGGATTTCGCGGACCCGCACATCCGGATAGGTGAACAGAAACGGGGTGGTGAAATAATTCCAGCACGCATAACCCAGGAAATAACCCAGGTGCCGGGCGTCCCAGGCGCTGTCGCGCAGCATCCCCTTAAAGGCAGCGTGGGCGGGTGCGAGGGTTTCGACCGGCTGGCCGTCGAGGGTTTCCATGGTGACGCTGTCGGTGGCGGCGTCGAAGACCATCCGCCGGTCAGCACGGGTGAACGGGCTGAACACGATGTGCTCGTTGATTGTGTCCACCATGAGGATCTGGTCGAACGTCGTGTCCGGTGACCAGCCTTTCATCGCCCAGATCGGGCCACCAATGGAAATGTCGAGCCTCAAGCCACCCAGGGTTTTCCACAGTTCCTGGCCACCGGTTGCAGCCAGCGCCAGCTCCAAAAGATCGTCAGCCATGGGCCAGGTCCCTGTCCCAGGTCGCCAACAACGGGTGATCTCCCACAACGTCTACGCCCGATGGCGAAGCCGCGGAGTAGCTCATTGCGCCTTCGCCCCAGCCCTTGTCAGGCCGTCAAGGTCGCCAGGGCCGGCTACCGCCCGCACGTCATGTGCACTCAGCCGTTCCCCGCAGCACGAGCAGGTCATAACCGCATCCGCAACCTCGCCGCAGCTTGTGTGGACGACCTGCACAGGCGGCCCGTCGGGGGCGGCGTACTTGTCTCCCCACTGGCGCATGGCAATCAGCACTGGCCACAGGTCGCGGCCCTTGGTGGTGAGGCGGTATTCGTAGCGCGGTGGATGCTCGCTGTAGAGAACTTTCTGCAAGACACCGTGCTCGACCAGGGAAACCAGGCGCTGGTTGAGGATGTTGCGGGAGATCCCAAGGCGCTGCTGGAACTCATCGAAACGGGTCACGCCCAAAAACGCGTCGCGCACGATCAGCATCGACCACCACTCGCCCACTGCCTCCAGGCACTGGGCCACCGAACAGTGCATGCTGGCGAAGCTCTTGCGCTCCACACCACCCAGACTAGTTAGTTGCATCATAGAACTCAAGCCTGCTACCCACTCTGGCGATAACCGATCAGGCCCGGTCCGCAACACTGTGGGTGCCGAATAGGTCATCCGTACGAGGTGACCGGGCATATCATGGATCAGTTCGTCGATCCGGTCGTGGCATCGGCGGCGCAGGCTAGGCGTGAGGCGGCCATGATCGCGTGGTCGTGGGGGACGAGTTGTCGCGTCGGATGGTGCCCAATGAACGATGGGCGCTGTGGCTGAACTAAGCAGGCAGGGACTGATCAACTGGTCGCGCGGCGTTGTCGATGGCCTTGCTGGGCCCATATGCCACGGTCATCCGCGCTATTGGGCAATGGTGGCTGTGGCGCCTGACCTGGAGCGCGATGCTGATGGTGTGCGGTGGTCCTGCTGGGCGGCACGGTGTGGATGGGCACTGCCACCGTGCCTTGCGGCACAGGCCGCCACAGGGACCAGGCTGGGCGAGCGGTTCACACTCGGCAATTGCCCTTATACGGTCATGATCATCGTGCGTGCGGGTGCGTGACGAACTGCGTGACAATCACCACGTACGACCACGGACTTCGGTGGATCCCAGGGGATGGCTGAACAGGCCACACCTGCGGAAATGCGCTGGTCAGGGCACTATGGTTATTGCTTCGGGACGAAGAGGCCGTGGGTTCAAATCCCGCCACCCCGACAGCAAAACGGCAGGTCAGAGGCTGTGTGCGATCGAGTCGTGACGGCCTTGGGTGACGAACTGTGTGACTATGGGATTCTTTTCAGGTGGTGCGTCCCTGCCGTGGGGTCTTCTCGGCGGTTCCCGGTGGTGGTCGTCTGCCGGTTGCGGCTTCGGGCACCGAGACCAGACCGACGACCGTGACGCCAAGCTGACGATGCTGATTCACCCGGCGAGCTGGAGAAACTGGCAGGTCGGGGCGCTGAACGTTAATGAGAGCCGGCGTGAGACGACGGCGCTCCCGTGGGGATCCCTCTGTGGCGCGTGCCATTTGCACCTGTGGTCACCGTGGTCATCGGCTCCGCTAATGCCGGTGATCGAGCGCGCTCTTCGAACTGGTCGAAGCGGCCACGAGGACAGGTCCGACGAACAAGTGAAGGCGACGCTGGGATCTTGGCGATAGGTCGGGGCATTAGCACGTCGCCAAGCACCTGTTCGCCTTCGCCAATCGGAGGGTGGCGATGAAGCAGATTGTTAACCCCAGCTGGTGCCACCGCTGCCTCATCCTAGAAACGCTGGTCCACGCGGCGCGACTGTCATCGCTCGTCCCTCTGCACTGTGGAAGAGCGATGCCCGCCGGTGTCTGCCGGACTCACCGGCTTAGCCACAATGCAAGGCCAACCGCGACGCATGGTTGCCGCTCCTGACCGGCGTTCACCGCGCGCCTAGCGGCAGATGAGTACATTGCAATGATGACGTGTGCCCTGTATCGAGCCCAGCCGTGGTTCGGTGCAAGGCGGTAGCGGTCTACCGGGGACATGGCGTGCTCGCTACCTTGGCGGGGAGCCGGATCAACCACGGGTTCCAATGAACGAGGTCCACCGTGGTTACGGATCGTCCGATCAGCATTGAGACCGTCTGCTCGGCCTGCTTGGCCACGGCGGGCCGGTTGGCCTGTGCAGCTTGCTGGTGAGCCACCGGTTTCAGCTTCATGTGTTCGGTTTCACCGAATGACCTGCGCCGCCGTAACTGACGCCCCTCGGGTTCGGGATCATGTCCGCAGGCCCGGCCTGAGCCCGTCAGATGCGCAGTTGCGACGTGCTGTCCGCTGTGGGCCTGCGGGGAACTGACGGGTGGTGAGGTGCCTTCTGTGAGATGAGCCAGGCCATGATGCCGTCGGCGATGGCGGTCGCGTAGCGGGCGCGACCGTGTGGTGTGGAAATCAGTGCGGCCTCCTGGGGGTTGCGCATGTTGGCGCACTCGACCAGTGCTGCCGGGATCTGGGCGAGGTTGAGCCCAGCGAGGTCGGAGCGGGGGTATAGCCCGGCGGAGCCGATGTACTCAGCGGCGGTCAAGCCGTCTGCGCGCAACGTCTGGGCCAGGGTTTGAGCTAGGGCAGCCGATGGTGAGCCCTGGCTGTTGTTCAACGGTGGGTTGGAGTAGGAGACGTGGAAACCGTGTCCGGATGGCGCCGCCCCGTCTGCGTGGATGGAGATCATTGCCTTAGCGTGTACTCGATTCGCGATCGCGGCGCGGTCGTTGACGCAGGGGCCGACTCCGGCGTCGTCTGGTCGGGTCAGCACCACTCGCACGCCGCGCGCGGTCAGCGCATCACGGACCCGGAGTGCGACATCCCAGGTGAAGGCGTGCTCGGGGTAACCGCGGTCAGTGGAGGTGCCGGTGGTGTCGCACGCCTTGGTGGCGCCGCGGCCGTTGGGGATCGAGCGATTGACCTGCGCCGGGTGCGAGGCATTGGCGCCGTTGTGCCCGGGGTCAACCACCACCGTCATTCCCTTGAGCGTCGCCGGCAGACGCGGGGAGCTCGACGCAGACTCGAATAAGGCAGCCTCGGATGGGCCAGGACGGGTGGTGGCTGAGGCGGGAAAGGTCGGCGACACGACTGTTCCCCCGACAGCGAGCGGAACCAGGCACGAGATGAGCATCCGCGGTGGGAGGCTGCGCAGTGCCCAACTGCTCATCACACCTCACCCGGTAGCGTCCCTGCGATCGTTTGCACTGTAGGGCGCCGGTATAGGAGTGACTGGTTGCCGCGCCGTCGTTGCGCCACCGCACTTTCGGCCTCGTCCAGAGCCCGAACCGAGTTCAACGGTGAAGCTGGCCCCTGCTGTTGGTCGGTGCCGCTGGTGAGGTTGGAGATTGCGGGATTTTGGTTTACGGACGGTGAACAGGGGTAACTGACTGCTACCACATTGTTCGCCGTACTGGAGCGGGTGCTGGGGTTGCCACGGTAGATCTGGCGTCCCGCCAGCGATCAAGGAAAGGGATACCTCCATGTCTACCTCGTCATCTGAGGTGCTCAGCCCAGCCACCGAGGCGATGTCTTCGAATGCTGCTGCGAACACGTCAACGGAGAGGGCTTCGGCGGGGATTCGCCACAGTCTTGCCCAGACTCGTGAGCAGCTTGCTGACACGATGGAAACGTTGACGCAGAAAGTGCACGTGCCC
>DASUVX010000033.1:0-3119 GCA_036378735.1 Pseudonocardiaceae bacterium
GCTGTTGGGTGCGGATTCTTCACCGAAGAGGTTCAGCGACGGATCACCGTTACCCTTGCCCAGGCTGCCAAAGACCTGATCGTAGGTGCGGTTTTCCTTCACAATGTAGATCACGTGCTGCAGGGGGCTTCGATCGTCAGGGGTGCGGGGCACGATGCTAAAGAGGCTGCGCCTCGGACCGCCAAGTCTGTGGGCACGTCAAATGGTCCCTGCGGCTTCTGAGCGCAAGCTCCCGCAGGGACTCCCGGTCTGGGGCGGCCGACCGTCGCCATCCGCTGCGCCGAGTCGGGCGACCTAAGCGTAAGTCGCCGTCGTTGTGCCACCCATCGTGGCTGGTCAGGCGGTCGAAACGCCTGTGTGGGAGCGGACGAGAAGAACACTACGCGCTTTTGAAAACTTGGCTCAAGTGTCAAAGTCTCAGGGTCCAAGGAGCCCTAGTCGCCACTCCGGCCGCGGTGCGGACTTCGCCGTGGGTGTCAAATCCGTCATTACGTCTCACCTGGGCGGTCCAGGTCACCAGCTGCCGACCGGTCAGAGGGAGTCCCACGGTGGATAACGTGCCGACCATCATGGAGCCGGAGTACTGATTTGGGCTCGCCGCGCCGCCTCGGTAGGGATCGGGTCTGCCCGATCCGTTGTTCGGGCCGGCGCCGAGGCCCTTGGCGTTGGCGATGTACAGCGCGCGGTCGGTGGCCACGATCGCTGTGGGGTACCAGCCGGTGGGGATCAGGCCGGTGACCTGATCTGTGCCGAGATCGACCACGGCAATGTCATTGTTGCCGGCGTTGGCCACATATAGGGTGCGCCCATCCGGGGACTGGGCCAGGCCGTCGGGATTGCTGCCAACGCCGGCCTCGGCCAGCACCCGCAGGGAATCCAGCTTGCTGGTCGGCTCGATGACCCGCGCCAGCACCAGATCCCGGAACACCTCGTCGTGGCCGGTCGCCTCAGCGAACCCGAGCACCTCGTAGGCCCGGCACAACGCCTCCCACAGGTGCGCCATTCGCGACCCGGCGATCTCCAGCGGCCGATCCACGGTCCCGTCCCCGCCGGATTCCAGGTCTAGGTCGAGCTCGGCCTGCCCGGCAGCCAACCGCGCCGCCGCCGCGGTCCTGGAGCGCGGCCAGTTCCGCCTCGTCGTGCGCCGATCCGACATGCTCGATCTGGCGTGAGCCCCGCCGCGAGGAGTACACGATCTGCACCGCCGTGGCCCCCGAGGCCGTCCTCACGGTCCGCACGTAGGCCACCCGCCGAGACTAAAAGCCCGCTTAGTGCGCAGATTCGAGCCGTCCCGAAAACGAATCCGCAGGCCAGCAGCCTGCCGTCATCGCTGAAACCCCAGAGTGGCCGAAGTCAGGAGTGCCGACTAATAGCATATTTTTCCTGAATTGTAAATAAACTTCTGCGCGCGACACCCTAGATGGCAGCAGGTACCACCCCAAATTGGGCTAAGGGCTATTACCAACGTCGCCTAATGTCCGCACGGACTCCGTTTATAGTGCTGTGATATTTGATCGCGGTACGCGGACGTTAAGCGACGAGTGCAGGTCGACTGCCAAGCCGTCGGTAAATTTCGGCAAACACTCCGTGCACAAATTCGAACGACTTGGTACTAATCGCCAACAGTCTAGACTAAACGAGTGAGCGGGCCTGATTCTCGTTACATTCGCGGCCCATCTCCCGATTTCCACGCTGGCGAGCTCAAGCATCGGATCGAGTCGTTGATCCGAAAGCGATCAGCCATTTCTTGATCGAGGGGTTTGAGCTCGCAAAGCGATCTGTCGTGTCAGGTCCTATCAGACTACGGAGGTTTTCATGGACCGCAAGATCATCCGGCGTGTAAGCGTGGCTGTCTCCTCCACTGTGCTATCGGCTGGGTTGGTGCTGGCCGCAGGCGGCACCGCCTTCGCCGACGGCGGCCCCGGTGGCGCCGGCGGTGCCGGGGCCAAGGGCGGCAGCGGGGGAAACTGCACCACCGCAACGGTGACGTGCAAGGGCGGTGCCGGTGGCGGCGGCGGTAAGGGTGGCCCCGGCGGTGCCGGTGGCAACAGCAGCACGGGCAAGGGTGGCCCCGGTGGCGCCGGCGGTAGCGGCGGCGATGGCGGCGCCGGCGGCAAGGGCACGGCCGGCGGCGGTGGCGGCGCTGGGGGTACCGGCGGCGCCGGTGCTGTCGGCGGCAATGGCGGCAACGGCGTCACCGCCGGCGGCAATGGCGGAGCCGGCGGCAACGGTGGCACCGGCGGTGCTGGTGGCAGCGACTAAATAAGGGTCAATGTACCGGTTATGCCCCATCATCATCATTGTTATCTCTTACCCACGGCGGTGACGCTGTGACAGGGGATAGGCGACCGTGATGGTGCGCAGTAATCACGCTCGAGCCCGGGGTCCCGGGCTAGGGACAGCCAAGGAAGCGCGTTGAGGATGGGTCCGCACGCGGCCCTGTCCTCAACGTGTGAGGCCTGTCACCGCTAAGGCGCTGATGAAGAGCCACCGCGCCTTATCAGCGCCGGCCTTAATACTGGCCAAACAACGACGGAACTACCGGGTTCGCCAGCAGGGACCATTGCGGGGTTTCGGCCGTCGATCGAGCAACGGATAGACATCGCCCTATAGGTCAACGAATAAAGGTTGACCCAGCGCGCCGCGCGAACGGAACAACGCGCTGCACCCAGTTTAGCGAAAAGCTAAGCAGTGCAGTCACCGGTGGATAGGAGCACGGAAATGGCAACGATCCTCGCCAGGCGACACCCAACCGTACGGGGATTCGCGCATTGGTCGCTGGGGGGACACGCCGCCGTCATCGTCGCAGTCATGATTTTTCTTACGCTATGTACAGCGTGTCAATACCTGCCCCGCTATTCGCCCGCCAACCAGCAGAGTCCAGCGCACCAATCCAGCACCAATGCGCCTGACCAGCCCGTACCCGCAGGACCCGGCAAGCCCAGCGACGCTGACCAACCGGGACAACCTGGCCAACCAGGCCAGCCCGGGGCACCCGGCCAACCGGGGCAGCTTGGCCAACCGGGACAACCTGGCCAACCAGGCCAGCCCGGGGCACCCGGCCAACCGGGGCAGCTTGGCCAACCGGGACAACCTGGCCAACCAGGCCAGCCCGGGGC
>DASUVX010000034.1:0-41680 GCA_036378735.1 Pseudonocardiaceae bacterium
CGTGGTGGGCGGTGTGGTCTTCGCGGATCCTGGGATGGATGGCGCGCGGCGAGCACCGGCGGTGCGTAGGAGGCGTTTGACGCTGCTGAGGCTCACGCCGTGGGCAATGGCGAGGGAGGCGGCGGTAGCGCCGTCGCGGTAGGCGGTGATCAGCTTGGTGATGTCGCGCTCATCGACGCGGTCGCGCAGGCTCCACGGAGGCTTCGTGCTCGGTCTCGGGGCACGCACAAGGCCGGTGAGCGCCACGGGGTGGCAAAGCCGCAGGTCAGCAGCTTGCGCGGAGTGCGAGTAAGAGGCAAGTAGCTCCACCGATTTAGTCATTGTGCGAATCGCAGACCATGATCCGGACAGCGTGATCGAGAGCTACTACCCTGCGAGTATGAGTCTCGACGCGGTGGCGCGGCATCCGGTCGCCCTGGTTGAGTTTCCTGCCGATGACCTCGAGCAAGCTCTTCGCTTCTGGGTCGGTGTGCTGGGCATTGACCTCCAGGAACGCGAGGCCGGCGAGGGTGACGGCTGGCAGACGCATGCAGGTCAAACCGAACTCGGAGTTCACCGCCGCGGCGCAGGGCCCGGGGACCGCTTCTCGCTGCCCTATTTTTCGGTGCCCGACCTGTCGGCGGCATTACGGCGAGTGGAGGAGTTGGGCGGCTCGGTCATTCATCCGCGACCGCCGTGGGCGATCTGCCGTGACTCAGAGGGGAACCCCTTTGCCCTCATGGCGGCCGAGCCACGGCAGCGGGCTCAGTAGCAGCTGCGGCCGGCCAACCTACCCGGGGTCGATGACATCGAGGCGACCGAACGACATCATTTCGTGCCGTTCGGTCTACTGCACCAGCCCCCTGCTTGTGTCGTGTGTTCTCCACAAGGCGGCTACTGTCACCTCATGTCGCTCGCTGACAAGAAGGTACTGGTCCTCGCCGCCGATCTGTTTGAGGACGTGGAGTTGCTTTACCCGGTGTACCGACTCCGCGAGGAGGACGTCTCGGTCACCGTGGCTGGACTCGACGACAAACCAGTCACGGGCAAGAAAGGCCACGGCCCAGTTCAGGTACAGGCCACCGTCGAGGAGGTTTCCGAGCAGGACTACGACGCGCTGGTCATTCCCGGCGGGTTTGCCCCCGACAGGCTGCGCCGGTCGCAGCAGGTGCTCGACCTGGTGAAAGCCTTTGACACCAAGGGCAAGCCGATTGCGTTCATTTGCCACGCTGGCTGGGTTCCGATCTCGGCGAAGATACTTAAGGGCCGCAGCGCGACAAGCTTCAGCGGGATCCGTGACGACATGGAAAATGCCGGCGTCGACTGGGTAGACGAGGCGACGGTTGTCGACGGCAACCTGATTTCGGCCCGGGATCCCGACGACCTGGGACCTTGGCTCAAGGCACTGCTCGCGGCGCTACGGAACTCATAGTCGAGGCACGGCCCCACGCTTGCCGCAGCCGAAGCTGCTGTCGACGACCAAGGACGCACCGCAGCTTTGAGAAACCACTGAGGTCTCACGTCAGGGATGGTACGTAGTGGTGCTGTCCAACCGCTTGCCCACTGCCGGCGCGGCCGTGGTCAGCAGCGACGAGTCGAAGTTGATGCGGATCAATGGAAGAAGTTGGTGGTCTGGGGCCTAGTGGACCAGCCGTGCCTCTCCGATCCCGCTTCCGGTGGCCAGTGAGTTCAGGCGTGTCAGAGCCGGGATGAACGCCGAGCAGGTGGTGGCTCAGGGCGCGCGGCTGGGCCGGTGTGAGGTGCTGAGCCTGCTGTACGCGGTGCCGGCTGCGCTGTGCCGCCCGTTGACTGCGCCCGCCGCAGTCGTGGTTTTTCTGCCCGGAGTTGCGCTGCTTGCGTTGGCAGCATGGCGACACGGGCCACCGAGGCGAGCAGTCTGCTCGTGGCGTTCCGTGCTTCCTTGGGTGATGCTCGCCCTGCTATTCGGCGGCTGGGAGCTGACCGCCGCCCTGTGGGGAAACGACAGCGCGCACCCCACTTTCAGTTTGCTGGTTGATCCGGTCCTGGAGACCTATCCGGGTCGGCTTATGGGCTGGTTCGCATGGTTGGCAGTGGGCCGTTGGCTGGTGACCCGATGACCCCATACCTGGTGATTCTCATCGGCTTTGTCAGCCTGCTCGGCGCGATGTTCACCGTGGAGATGGCTGCCCGGGCTGGGCGGGAACCGTTGCGGCCTGTGGCCCGTGTGGTGGAGGCGGCGCTGGCGTCACGCATCGGCTGGTGGCTGGTGTGGGGCACCTGGCTGTGGGTCGGGTTTCATTTCCTCGCCCGCTGAGCTGAATCCGCGATCGCCAACAAGGGAGACTATTGAGCAGCTCCGAACCGCACCGGCACTAGGCTTGCGGCTGTGAAACGCAGCGATGCAGCAGAGACCCGCAAGCAGGGAGACCACCGGTCGCTGTTTGACCGGTTCGTCCAGGCGACCTACCACCAGGTCAGCCGGGCGCCGTTCTTCGTCCTGTGTGTCTGCATCGTCGTGGCCTGGTTGGTCAGTCTTCCCTTGTGGCACGACCAGAAGGAATGGCAGACGGTCATTCACACTGTCGCTAGCGTCCTCACGCTGTTGCTGGTGGCACTGCTCGAGAACGCCGGTCGCCGCGCAGAGGAGGCCGCCCAGGAGAAACTCAACGTCGTCGCCGAGGCGCTGGCCGAGCTGATGAGTTCGCAATCTCGTCACGATCCCGATTTACGGGATGCGACGGACCGCCTGCGCGACGCAGTCGGCCTCGAGGGGCGCCATTAAGGGCAGGCGCGAAGCTCAGGGTAGGGCTGCCGAGCGGGTGTGCCTCACATGAATGTTGCAACAAGCTGTAGTGATTCTGGGCCGAGACGAACCGAACTCGATGTTCAGTTCTGGCAACCCAGTCAGCAACTGGCGGTAACGCATATCGTGCCCCCTCTTCGTCGGGCGTTGTGGTGCGTCCTGATGGATATAGGGGAGCATGGCAGCGTGGCCCGGCTCCGGCGCGATGACCGACGTCAACCGTGCACCGTCGCGTTCGGTGCCCGGGTACTGCGGGAACTGTCATGAGGCTGACCCGTACGTCAGACCTGTGGTGGAAGAACGCCGTCGTCTACTGCCTTGACGTGGAGACCTACCAGGACAGTGACGGTGACGGCCACGGCGACTTCCGCGGATTGATCCAGCGCATCGACCACCTGCAGCGCCTGGGTGTGACCTGCGTGTGGTTGATGCCGTACTACCCGTCCCCCGACCGTGACGACGGCTACGACATCACCGATTTCTACGGGGTGGACCAGCGGTTGGGCAGCCACGGGGACTTCGTCGAATTCGTCCGCACAGCGCGCGACCGCGGCATGCGGGTGATCGCCGACCTGGTCGTCAACCACACCTCCGACCAGCACCCGTGGTTTCAAAGCGCTCGAAGCAGCCGCGACTCGCCCTACCGCGACTGGTATGTCTGGGTCGACGAGCCGCCCGCAGACGGCCCGCAGGGCATCGTGTTCCCGGACCAGGAGAAGAGTCTCTGGACCTATGACGACGTCGCCGGGCAGTACTACCTGCACCGGTTTTACAAATATCAGCCCGACCTCAACGTCGCGAACCCCGCCGTTCGGGACGAGATCGCCCGAACGATCGGTTTCTGGATGCAGCTGGGGCTGTCGGGGTTCCGGGTGGACGCCGTCCCGTTCCTGCTGGAGACCACCGGGCAGCACGACGCCGGACAGCTCCCGGATCCCCACGACTACCTCGCCGACCTCCGGGCGTTCCTCGGCCGGCGCAGCGGCGAGAGCGTGCTGCTGGGGGAGGTCAACCTGCCCTACCCAGAGACGATGCGCTTCTTCGGTGGTCACCGCGACGAGCTGACGATGTGTTTTGACTTCATCGGCATGCAGCGGCTGTACTTGTCGTTGGCCCGGGGTAACTCCGAGCCGCTGGCCGAGACGCTGCGCGATCGACCGCAACCGCCGAAAGATGCGCACTGGGCCACGTTCGTGCGCAACCACGACGAGCTGACGCTGGACAAGCTCACCGACACGCAGCGCCAGGAGGTATTCGAGGCATTCGGACCCGATGCGGACATGCAGCTTTACGGCCGCGGCTTGCGCAGGCGGCTGCCGACGATGCTCGGCGCCGACCGAGACCGTATCCGGATGGTCTACAGCCTGCTGTTCTCCCTGCCTGGCACGCCCGTGCTGTTCTACGGCGAGGAGATCGGTATGGGTGAGAATCTCCGTGCGGAGGGCCGGCTCGCGGTGCGCACGCCGATGCAATGGTCGGCTGAGCGCAACGGGGGGTTCTCGACCGCTGAGGGATCCAAGCTGCCCGGTCCGATCCCGGATGGCGAGTACCGGCCGGAGCGGGTCAACGTCGCCGCGCAGGAGCGCGACCCAGAGTCGCTGCTGTCCTGGATACGGCTGCTGATCGAGTCCTACCGGGCCTGCCCCGAGCTGGCCTGGGGACACTACGCCGTACTCGACGCTGGTGACACCGCCGTGCTTGCGCACCGCTGCGACACCGAAGGAGGCACCGTCGTGGCAGTGCACAACTTCGGCGCGGCGCCCACGAAGGCCACGCTGAAGCTGCCCGGGCTGGATGCTTCCTGCCAGCTGCAAGATGTGCTGGTCGAGGGATCGCAACGGGTGGCGAAGGACGGTTCGGTGGCCCTCGAGCTCGGGCGGTATGGCTGCCGCTGGCTACGTGTGCAGCGCCAGCACCGGTGAACCTCGATGCGGTTCTCGTACGATCTTCGGTATGCCGTCTGAGCACGTCATCGTCGCCTCTACTACGGACAGCGAGCAGGCCGCCCGAGCTCTCGCCGCTGGAGCGATCGACGCCAAATTGGGCGCCTGCGCCCAGATCGTCGGGCCGATCACGAGCGTGTACCGCTGGGAGGGCAAGGTGCAGACCGAGCAGGAGTGGCGGGTGGAGATCAAGACGACCGCCGATCGAGTCGCCGCGCTGACCGAGCACATCAAGGCCAACCACAGCTATGACGTGCCGGAGATCATCGCCACCCCCATCACCGGCGGCAGCCCGGAATACCTGTCCTGGCTAGTGGACGAAACGCGTGCCTACGTTCAATAGCGTTCCCGGCGGGGAAGAGCATGGGTGTGGGCGAGGTGCCTCCATCGAGCACTGGTGAGCGTCCAGCCCGGCGGCCGGACTCCATCCGGTCGCGGCCGCGTCGGGAGCCGCCGGAAACTCCGCCGTGGCGGGTGGAAGGCCTGCCGGAGCACAACGGCGGCCCCTCGCCGCCGCGCTGGCCGAACTGGTCGCGGTTCTGGTGGGTGCTGCTCGCGTTGTTGGCGATCAACTGGATCGTCTCCGCGATGCTGCTCGGTCCGGCGCCGCGCCCGGCTGTGTCCTACACGTTCTTCACTCAGCAGGTGGACGCCGGCAACGTCAAGGAGATCACCTCAACCGCGGACCGCATCGAGGGCGTCTTCAAGCAGAAGGTCCCCTACCCGCCCGGCGCGCAGGACGCCAAGCCCGTCGAGCGGTTCAGCACCCAGCGCCCGTCGTTCGCCAACGACCCGCTGCTCCAGAACCTGCAGGCGAAGGGTGTGGTGGTCAACGCCAACCCGCCGGATCAAGGGCCACCCGTATGGGAGCAGGTGCTGCTGGGGTTCGGCCCGACGCTGCTGTTCCTCGGTCTCATGGTGTGGTTCTTCCGCCGCAGCGCCGCGGCCGGTGGGCTCGGTGGTATCGGCGGCATCGGCCGGTCCCGCGCCAAGCTCTACCAGCCCGAGGCTGGGCCGCGCACCACGTTCGACGATGTCGCGGGCATCGACGAGGTCGAAAACGAGGTCATGGAGATCGTCGACTTCCTCCGCGACCCGGGCCGCTACCGGCGGCTCGGAGCGCAGATCCCGCGCGGGGTGCTGTTGTCCGGGCCGCCGGGAACCGGCACGTCGACGCCGAAGACGGCCTACCATTGCGCGTCCGCCGCTCCTCCCTCCCCGCTCCCCGACATGGAGACATATCGGGGTAAACAGCGCCCTGCTGACCCCGATATGTCTCCATGTCGGGGTGCGGGGATCGGCGTGTGGGTGGCCGGTTCGCTGACCGGAGTGTGGCGCCGTAGGCTGTTCTATGCCCGTCCTGCGTGACTTATGTCTGCGACTGGAGGCGCGACGTTGAGCGACACCCCGGCTTATGGCTCTGCAGCGCCGCGGGAGCCAGGTAGTTGTGCTGCCGACCCCGCCGCCGACGAGCTGCTGCGTCTGGAGTCGTACCGGTGCGGGGAAGCTGTCGTCGTGGTTGCGGCGGGTGAGATCGACATGCTCACGGCCGCTCGGATGCAAGAAACCCTGATTGCGCAACTGAGCTCCCGCCCCGCGCTGATGGTGGTCGATCTGGAAGGAGTGGGATTCCTGGGCTCGATGGGCTTGACTGCGCTGGCCCTGACCGAACGAGTGGCCCGCGAGCAGGGCGTTGAGCTGCGGGTGGTGGCAACCAGCCGCGCGACGCTGCGCCCGCTGGAGATCACCGGCATGGCCGCCGACTTCGCCGTCTACGCCAGCCGCGCCGACGCGCTGGCCGGCCGCTTCGGCAGTGGCCCGGATGCGCTTCCGGCGCCACGCACTCACTAGCTGTGTCGGCGAACGGACCGAACGAGCTTTTCACCCAGCTCGTGCAGACCCTCAACTCAGGAGTACGGGTAGATCCGACGCTCGCACCGTTGATCTGTGGCGGGCTCCCGGGCGAGCCGGGCAACTTGGTCGCGGTGCGTCACCAGCTGGAGAGCTGGGCTTCTACCACTGGCCTGTCCGCGTCCGCCGTGGCCGATCTGGTGCTGTCCGGCTACGAGGCGCTGGCCAATGCTGCTGAACACGCTTACCCATCCGGCCATGGCCCGGTCGATCTGGTGGCGGCCCGCACGATCGACAGTCGGGTGCTGGTTGTCGTGAGAGATCGCGGCCGGTGGCGGCCGCCGCCGGCCGATCCGGGGTTCCGCGGCCGTGGCCTGCTGATGATTCACGCACTGGCCCACCGGGTCGAGGTACAGCAGAGTCCGCAGGGAACGACTGTGTACATGGAGTGGGCGCTGCCGGCGGCCGGGGTCGGGTCAACGACGGCGCAACACGAGTAGTGCGACGTCGTCGGACTTGTCCTGGCCGAACCGATCGATCAGCGCGTCGCAGAGCTGCTCCGGCGCCATCTCGAAAGACACCGCCGTGCGCAGCTGCTCCATCCCGCGGTCCAGGTCCGACGACCGGTCCTCGACGAGGCCGTCGGTGACGAGCACGATCTCCCACGATGGCGCCAGCGCCACCGTTGTCTCCGGCGGCCGCTGCCGGCGCAGACCCAGCATGGGACCCTGCACCTGGAGATAGGACGATTTGGTGGATTCGACGAGCAGCGGCGGCAGGTGCCCGGCGTTGGCGATACGAACCGCGTTTCGTGCGAGGTCGAGTTCTAACAGGCACAGCGTCGCGAACTCGGTCGGATGGAAGTAGCGCAGCACGCGCTCCAGCCTGTCCAGTATTTCGGCCGGTGAGTTGCCCTCGACCGCGAAAGCGCGCAATGCGTGGCGCAGCTCCACCATCACCGTTGCCGCATGGATCGAGTGGCCGGCCACGTCCCCGATGGCGACCAGCAACTTCCCGCCGTCCAGCTCGACGAGCTCGTAGAAATCTCCACCGATCTCGGCGTTGCCGGCCGCGGGCACATATCGCACGGCGATCTGCAGGCCGGGCAGCTCGGGCGCCTTGTCGGGCAAGAAGCTGCGCTGGAGAGTGAGCGCGAGGCTGTGTTCTTCGATATGCAGCCGCAGCGAGTCGACAGCGAGCACCGCCGCGTGCCCGAGCTGCACGAGCAGATCGTGCTGTTCGGCCCGGAGTGTCTCAAGCCGGACCGCGATGCATACCGGGAATCGGCCGCTGCGCGAGCAGTACAGGACAGCACGCGGCTGCCCAGGGCCCTCCAGGTCTGGTGGTGCGAGCAACCGCCACGGCGTCCCGGGGCGCACGCCGCTGATGCTGGTGGACTGGAAAGCGTCGAGTTCACGCAGCAGGTGCGCGGGGGCGGTGTCCCGCACCGGCGCACCGAGTGCCGGGTTGGCTACCAGCGCGCGCCGTAGGGCGCCGTCCGGTTCGCCGACCAGGGCCACCGCCGGCGCGCTGAAAACCTCGGCGGCCCCGGTGGCGATCAGCGACGCGAGTTCGGCGATGTTCGTGGCGGCGATCATCGCCAGCGTTGCCTTGGTGAGCCGGGTCAGCAGGTCGGCGAGCCGCTCGGCGGCGGTCCGAGCGCGGTAGTAACGCAGCAACGAGGTCACCGTGGCCAGCAGTTCATCGGGTTCGACCGGCTCGGTGAGGTAGGCGTCAGCTCCCCGAGTCAGCCCCTGTGCCCGGTCGGCGCCGCGAATGGCTGTAGCCGAGAGGTGGATCACGGGTTGGGCCAATGCGGGATCGCTCTTGATTCGCTCGCAGACGTCG
The DNA here is from genome assembly GCA_036378735.1 of Pseudonocardiaceae bacterium. GTDB lineage: Bacteria > Actinomycetota > Actinomycetes > Mycobacteriales > Pseudonocardiaceae. The sequence continues at coordinate 8,407 of DASUVX010000034.1, forward strand.
AACCCGCTCATGTCAGGTAACCCCACGTCGAGCAGTACGAGGTCGATCTCAGTCGCCGCCAGCGTGGCGAGCGCCTCGGTGCCGGTGGTGGCTTCGATTACCCGGTGGCCGGACCGCCGTAACCAGCTGCCAGAGATGTAGCGGCTGGCCGCCGTGTCGTCGACGACGAGAATGGTGGCGGGCAGTTCGTCGGTGACGTGCCGGGTGGCGGTCATGGCGCCCCTGCGATCAATCGGGTGGCCTGCGCCGCAGCGGCCAGCAGCAGTGGAGTGGACAGCTGGGATTTTTCCAGCACGCCCGCCGTGGCGCCTAGCGTGACGCGCTCGTCGTCATCCAGCTCGGCGGATGTCACGACGACCGCGGCCACCGTGCGCAACACCGGGTCGCTGCGCATCTCGGCGAGCACCGCCCGGCCGTCCGGCGGCGGGATGTTCAAGTCGAGGAGCACGAGATCCGGGCACTCGGCGCGCATCGCCCGTAGCGCATCGACGCCGTCGCCCGCCTCAGCCGTGCGGTCGGCGTGCCCAGCCACCGCGCTGCGCAGTACAGCGCGCATGGCCGGATCATCGTCGACGATGAGCACCGAACCCAACTGTGCATCCGTGATCAGCGGCAGTTGCAGGGTGACTTCCGTACCGCGCCCAGGTTCGCTGCGCAGCTGCAGCGTGCCACCGAGGATGCCGGCCAACCGCCGCGCGTAGGGCAGCCCGAGACCGGTCCCGCCGGCACGCGTCTGCAGCTGGCCCGGTACCTGATGGAACTCCTCGAAGACCCGCTGCTGATGTTCCGGCGGGATCCCGATACCGGTGTCGGTCACCGTGATCTCCAGGAATCCAGCCGCCGGTTGCCTGCGGGCCCGGCACCGTACCTCGCCATGCTCGGTGAACTTCAACCCGTTGCTCACCAGGTTGCGCAGGATCCGGCCGAGCAGGACCGGGTCGGTGATCAGCGACTCACCGTCGGCCGGGTCCTCGATCGCCAGCAGAACTTGCGAGCTCGGCGCGAGGGGGCGCAGCGTGGAGCGCAGCTCGTCGAACACGGCACCCAGATCGACTGGTTGCAGATGCGGCTCGATGCGGCCGGACTCCGCCTTGGCCACGTCGAGCAGTTCGTTGACCAGAGTGAGCAGCATCGCCCCGGATTGCTCGACCAACTGCACTTGATGGTGCTGGTCCGGGGTCAACGGTGCCGAGCCGGCGTCGAGCAGCAGCCGGGACAGGCCAATCACTGCGTTGATCGGCGTGCGCAGCTCGTGGCTGACGTTTCGCCAGAACCGCGTCTTGCTCTCGCTGGCTTCCCGCAGCTGCTGCGACCTCTCATCGAGCTCGGCGTACAGCGCGACGACTCCGCGGTTGGTCTGCTCCAGCTCATCGGACAGCTCGGCATGCAGCGCCAGGACTCCTCGGTTGGTCTCCTCCAGCTCGGCGTTGACCCGCAGCAGGTCCTCCTGGCGTGCCTGCAGCGTCTCCAGCGCGTGCAGCAGGTCCTGGTTCTGGCGACGGATGTCGTCCAGCGCGCTGGCAGTCCGGAGATGCCGGCAGGCCTCGCGCAACTCGGCGATCCGCGCCTCGGTCGGGGGCGGCGCGCTCATCGGCAGCCGCTTGGTCAACGACACCGAGCCGCCGGTGCCGTTGCAGCGGACCTCGCAGGTGTCGGTGAGGCGGGCTGCAGCGGCGATCCCTTCGATCGCAGCCAGCTCGGCGGCCGACGCCACGCCCGGTACCAAGCCCGCCCACGTCGCGGTCACCATCAGCACCGATGGTGCGCCGCGGAGCAGGGACAGCGTGATCGTCGCCGGGCTGTCCAGCACGACCAGCTCGCGGGCCAGCTCGCTGAGTGCGGTGGCCACCCGCACCTGGTCCTGGTTTTCCAAGCCGACCAGAGCGGCCACTTCACGCCCCCGCTGGCGGACCAGGAACACGTCGTGCTCGCCGACCAGTCCTAGTCGCAGCAATTCGCCCGGGCCGCTGGCGCTCACCGGTTAGCCCTTCCCACCAGTACGCAGGCGTCATCGTGGCGGATACCGGCGTCGCGCAGCAGCATCGCGGCGATCACCAGCGGCGTCTCGTAGACCAGCTGATCGAGGTCGTCGGCATCCCAGCGCCGGCTCAGGCCATCGGAGTGCAGGACGACCACGGAATCAGCTGGAAGCTGGTGCTCGAAGGGCCGCAGTGGCGGCTCGCGGTATCCCACGATGCCGCCAATGGACACCAGGCCGCGTTTCTGCCCCGCGCTGACCACGGCGCCCGCGATGTTGCCGATGCCGACGAAGCGCAGCCGGTGCGCGCCCGGGTCGAGCTCGGCGATCGCCACCGCGCCCCCACGGCTGCCGGCCAAGGCCCGGTGGATCCGGCGCAAGGCGACCTCCGGTGGTGACCCCGGCTGGGTGCTGTCGGTGAAGGCCCGGACCGCCTCCCGGGCGGCTGCCGCGGCCAGCGGTCCGTGCCCGGACCCGTCGCACACCATAAGCGAGGTCCGCGCTCCCTCCTGGCGCACGGCGTACGCGTCGCCGCAGACGTCTTCACCGCTCAGTGCTCGGGAGATGCCGGCCGCCGGCGGACCGGCGGCATCGGCAGCCAGCGTGGGGCGCGCTTTGCGGTCGGCCTCGAAGCGAGCCGCCAGCACGGTGCCCCGGCCCGGTCTTGAGCCGATATCCACCCGGTCAGCGAGCCGGGTGACCATGCCGAGCCCGATGCCCAGGGTGCCTGCCGTGGAGTGACCATCCCGGCGAGCGATTCCGACGTCGACGATCCCCGGGCCGCTGTCCACCGCGACCACCTCGACGGCGGCGGACGCGCCGGCGCGGACCGAGCGCAGCAGGATCGCTCCACCGCCGCCGTGCAGGTGGACGTTGGTGGCCAGCTCGGTGACTGCCAAGCCGACTTCCGCCACCCGGGCGGCTGGCAGTCCGATCTGCTGGGCGAGCCGCTCAGCGGCACGGCGTGCCGCACCCGCGCTGCTCAGCTGATCCAGCAGCAGCCACGCCACATCCTCGGCGGTAGCAGGGCTACTCATTCCCGCCAGGCAGTCATCGCGTCCACTTCACCACCGTGACGGTCGTGCCCCTGCCCACCTCGGTGTCGATATCGAAGTCGTCCACCAGCCGCCGGGCGCCCCCCAGCCCGAGGCCGAGCCCGGCGCCACTGGTCCACCCGTCGGTGAGGGCCAGTTCCAGGTCGGCGATGCCGGGACCGGAGTCGGAGAAGGTCGCCCTTATTCCAGTCCGGCCGTTGCTGGTCACCGTCTCCACCTGCACCACCCCGGACCCACCATAGGTCACGATATTGCGGGCGAGCTCGCTTGCGGCTGTCACCAGTTTGGTCTGATCGACCAGCGACAACCGCACGGCCTGTGCCTGGCCACGTACCAGCTGGCGGACCCGGACCACGTCGTCGCCCGTGCGGATGGGCATCTGTGCCACGGATCCGGCACCGGTCATGGGGCCGGTGCGCCGGGTGTGACAGGTTGTTCAGCGTTGTCGTCCGGGTCCTGATCCGCAATTCTTCGGCGGCTGGCCAACCGGTCCAGGATCGCCAAACCCTTCTCCAAATCCAACGCGGTCCGCACACCTTCCAGCGACAACCCCAGCTCTACCAGCGTGATGGCCACCGCTGGGCGCATGCCCACCACGACCGTCTCCGCGTCGAGGACTCGAGACACTGCTGCGATGGAGGCGAACATCCGACCGATGAACGAGTCGACGATCTCCACAGCGGAAATGTCGATCACCACTCCGGCGGCCCCGGTGGCCACGATCCGCGCCGCGAGGTCCTCTTGCAACGCGACCACGCTGTCATCTTGCAGGTCAACCTGAATGGAGACCAGCAGCGCGTTGCCGAGCTGCAGGATCGGAACCCGTTCCATCAGGAATTCCGCCGCCCTGGTCGCAACTGCCGCACCACGTCCACGCCGCTGCCGCGCAGCGCATGCAACAGCGCGTCGGCCAGCGTCGCTTTGGTGGGGATGTCGCCGAACTCGATGCCCAGGGCCACGATGGTCTGCGCGATCTGGGGCCGGATGCCGGAGATGGTGCACTCGGCGCCCATCAGCCGGGCCGCGACCACCGTCTTGAGCAAATGCTGGGCGACTTCGGTGTCCACCGCGGGAACACCGGTGATGTCGATGATCGCGTGCTCGGATCCGGTATCGACGAGCGTCTGCAGCAGTTTCTCCATGACGATCTGGGTGCGGGCGGAATCCAACGTGCCGATCAACGGCACCGCCACCACACCCTCCCACAGCTTGACCACCGGCGTGGTCAGCTCCAGCAGCTGTTCAGCCTGCTCAGTGATCACCTGCTCGCGGGCCCGAGCGAATGCCTCGAAGGTGTACAGCCCGAGCGTGTCGATCCAGCGGGAAATCGTGACGACGGTCTGTTGCGGCTCACCGGCTCCGTCGGCGAGCGCAAACAGCGTCTCTTTGAGGCTGAAGACGCTGGACGCCGTCTCGGTGGGGGTGAAGCCGCGTCGAGCCCAGTCTCGGGACATCTCGGCGAGCAAAGCACGCGGGCCGGCGTAATTGTCCGACTGTACGTCCAGGTCACCCTTATCCAGCGCAGTGGTCAATGTCGCCAGCAGCTCACCGAATACCGGCGCGAGTTCGGCTGGCGTGAGCCGCCCCTGCAGCGGCGCCACCGCCATGGCCACCCAGCGCTGGAGCAGGACTGCCTCGTCCTGCCGTACCAGCTCCAGAAGGCGCCGGCCGCCATCGTCCGCCATGTCCCACCCTCCCTGTTCAGCCCGTTGGGCAGGGTAGTCCATGCGGATACGGAGGTGGCCGGGAGTGGATCGCGGATCAGGTCACGACCTGCACCATGTCGCCGACGTGCAGGGTGTTGTAGAAAGTCTGGGCCGCTTGCCGGGTCAGGTGTACGCAGCCGTTGGACCGGACCCGCACGCTGTCCTGGTGGAAGGCGTCATCGCCGTTGAAGAACACCGAGTAGGGCATCGGTGCGTTATCGAACAAACTGCTGCGGTGATGGAGGTCTTTCCAGAAGACGTGGAAGGTGCCCGGGGCGGTCGGGGCGCTGGCTTTGCCGGTCGCTACCGGAACCGGACCGTAGCTGACCGTGCCATCGCGCATCAGCCACGCTTGCTGGGTGGACAAGTCGACGCAGGCCTGCGCCGATGCCGCACACGGCGCGCTGCTCGGCGCGGCGGCGGCATTCGCGTTTCCAGCGGGCAACACGCCCGCGGCTCCGAGCGCCGTGAGCGCGACGATTCCCGTGGTGCGGATAATCGACATAGATCTCATTGCTCCTGAAATCAGACGCGTGTTGGTTGCACTGGGTTACCCGTTGCCACCTCACGGTAAACATCGGCACCTATCGCGTTCTGGATGCAGACTGCTGTTTTGGGGGCCCTCAAAACAGCAGTCTGCAATCCGCCAACGCGGTGTGGCAGAGGGTGGCGGAGGCATGCGACGGACCCGGGCGCTACGATCAGGGCGGGACCACGATGGCTGCGGTTGCCCTAGGCCGGTAGCGTGCAGGGCGAGGCAGCGTCCAGGGGACAACCAGGAGGCAACCTGTGACGGCCGTTGCGCCCCAGCCGATCGCCACTCGCCCGCGTCCGGTGCGCCCCACGGTGAAGGGGTCGACCTTACTCGGGCTGCTGCAAACCACCGATCACAAGGTGATCGGCATGCTGTACCTGGTCACGTCGATGGCCTTCTTCTTCATCGGCGGCAGCATGGCCATGTTGATGCGGGCCGAGCTGGCTCGTCCGGGAATGCAGTTTTTGTCCAACGAGCAGTACAACCAGCTGTTCACCATGCACGGCACCATCATGCTGCTGCTGTACGCCACACCGATCCTGTTCGCCTTCGCCAACCTGGTATTACCGCTACAGATCGGCTCGCCGGACGTGGCCTTTCCGCGCCTCAACGCGTTCTCATTCTGGGCCTTCGCGTTCGGTGGGCTCATCGTGTTGTCGGGATTCTTGACGCCGGGTGGCGCCGCGGACTTCGGCTGGTTCGCTTACACGCCACTATCCGACGCGGTCCATTCGCCGGGCGCGGGTGCCGACCTGTGGATCATGGGCTTGGTGCTCGCCGGTTTGGGTACGATTCTGGGCGGCGTCAACATGATCACTACGGTGATCTGCTTACGGGCGCCCGGGATGACAATGTTCCGGATGCCCATCTTCACCTGGAACATCTTCGTCACCTCGCTGCTTGTGCTGCTGGCGTTCCCGATCCTGACTGCGGCGCTACTGGGTCTGGAAGCCGATCGGCGGCTCGGGGCACATGTGTTCGACCCGGCCAACGGTGGCGCGATCCTGTGGCAGCACCTGTTCTGGTTCTTCGGCCATCCCGAGGTCTACATCGTCGCGTTGCCGTTCTTCGGCATCGTGTCGGAGATCTTCCCGGTATTCAGCCGCAAGCCGCTGTTCGGCTACAAGACCCTGGTCTTCGCCACCATGTCTATTGCCGCGCTGTCTGTGGTGGTGTGGGCCCACCACATGTTTGCCACGGGTGCGGTGCTGCTGCCCTTCTTTGCGTTCACCACCTTCCTCATCGCGGTACCCACCGGGATCAAGTTCTTCAACTGGATCGGCACCATGTGGCGGGGCCAGCTGACCTTCGAGACGCCCATGATGTTCTCGATCGGTTTCCTCATCACCTTCCTCCTCGGCGGTCTGACCGGGGTCTTGCTGGCCGCCCCGGCGATCGACTTCCACGTCAGTGACACGTACTTCGTGGTGGCGCACTTCCATTACGTGCTCTACGGCACCATCGTGTTCGCCACGTTCGCCGGGATCTACTTCTGGTTCCCCAAGATCACCGGCCGGATGCTCGACGAGCCGCTGGGCAAGTTCCACTTCTGGACCACCTTCATCGGGTTCCACCTGACGTTCCTGGTGCAGCACTGGGTCGGTAACGAAGGCATGCCACGTCGATACGCCGACTACCTGCCCAGTGACGGCTTCACGACGTTGAACATGGTGTCTTCGATCGGCGCGTTCGTGCTGGGTGCGTCAACGCTGCCGTTCTTGTGGAACGTGTTCCGTAGCTACCGCTACGGCGAGCCCGTCACCGTCGATGACCCGTGGGGCTATTGCAACTCGCTGGAATGGGCCACGTCGTGCCCGCCGCCCCGGCACAATTTCACCGAGCTGCCTCGTATCCGGTCTGAGCGACCCGCCTTCGAACTGCACTACCCGCACATGACGGGTCGGCTAAGGCATGAGGCGCACATCGGTGCCCGTGGGCACCCGACGGCGCCGAGCGAGGAGGCGGCGCATGTCGTGCAGGAGGGCGCGACCAACGTGGATGACCCGCGCGAAAAGTGACTGACAAACCACGGACCACCATGTTGGTGACGGTCACTGGGCGGGATAAGCCCGGGGTCGTATCGGTGATTTTCTCCGCGCTCACCAGACATGGCGTGGACATCCTCGACGTCGAGCAGGTGGTGATCCGGGGCCGGATCATCCTGGGCGTGCTGGTGGCCACCGCGGCTGATCCCGAGGATCTGCAAGAGGCCGCCGAACAGGCCATGGCCAGTATCGGCATGCAGCTGGAAGTCGAGGTCGGCGCCGGCGCGATCGGGGCGATGGTGGCCGCTTCTACGCACGTCGTGTTGGTGCTGGGCCGGCCGGTGACGGCGCAGGCATTGACCGATACGACACGCGCGCTGGCCGCCCTGAACATCAACATCGACGCTATCCGGCGGATCGCGGACTATCCGGTCACCGGGCTCGAGCTGCTCGTGTCCGTGCCAAGCAACGGCGAACCCGAGGCGGCCGATGCTGCGCTGCGTTCCGCGCTGGTGGAGCTCGCCGCGCGCGGCGAGGTCGACCTCGCCGTCGAACGGGTGGGCATCGCCCGCCGAGCCAAGCGCCTGGTGGTCTTCGACGTCGACTCCACCCTGGTGCAGGGTGAGGTGATCGAGGCCCTGGCCGAGCACGCCGGCTGCGGGGCGGAGGTGCGCGCGGTCACCGAAGCCGCCATGCGTGGAGAACTCGACTTCACCCAGTCATTGCGCCGCCGGGTCGCGCTGCTGGCGGGTCTCCCCGTGAGCGTGCTCGCCGAGGTGAGCAGCCGGCTGGAGTTCACACCCGGGGCGCGCACGACGGTACGAACCCTCAAGCGCTTGGGCTTTCGCTGCGGAGCCGTCTCGGGCGGCTTCACTCAGATCGTGGAGCCACTGGCCGACGATCTGGGGCTGGACTTCTGCACCGCCAATGTGCTGGAGGTTCGCGGTGGAAAACTCACCGGCCAGGTAATCGGCCCGGTGGTGGATCGGTCCGGGAAAGCCGACGCGCTACGGCAGGCGGCGGAGCATTTCGGGGTGCCGCTGGCCCAGTGCGTCGCGGTCGGAGACGGCGCCAACGACATCGACATGCTCACCGCGGCCGGCCTAGGTGTCGCGTTCAACGGCAAGCCTGCGCTGCGAGAGGTCGCGGACACCGCGATCAATCAGCCGTTTTTGGATGTCGTGCTGTTCGTGCTCGGTGTGACGCGAGACGAGGTGGAGGCCGCCGACGCAGCCGATGGGGTGCTGCGCAGAGTGCCTCTGTGAGTGGGAATGCGAGTGATAGCTCGGATTCCCACTCACAAGCGGCGGCCTTGCCGCCACCTGACCGGGCGATGCCACTGATCCTGCGGATCGAGCGGGAGGCGCCGCCGCGCAGCGCGTTGCTGGAAGCGGCAGCCTCGGCGGCGGTGGCGCTGTGCTGCGATGCGCGTTCGCAGCCGGGTGGGCCATGGTGCCCAGAGGTGCAGCCCTGGCTGGCCGGGCGGATCCGGAAGGTCGCCCGCCGAGCCCGCGGCGCGCACTGGGTTGCGGTGACGGAACTGCCCGGCATCACCGTCGAGCACCGTGGCGCCCAGGCGCGGGCATTGCTGCCGTGGTTGGTCACCGAGACGCCGCGACTCGTGACGCGGCTGCAGGTGGGCGGCACTGACCTGCCGCCCGATGATGCCGGTCCACCACCGCACGGGCTGCCGGTGCTCTGGCTTACGCCGCAACCGCTGCTGACGGTGGGGAAGGCGGCCGCTCAAGTCGGGCATGCCACTGTGCTGCTGGCCGCGCGCCTGACCGCCGACGGCCGGGTGACCGAGCTGGAGAGCTGGGCCGCCGGCGGTTACCGCTGCGCGGTGCGCACCGCCAGCCCCTCCCAGTGGGCGCAGCTATCGCCCGCCGGGCGCCTGGACCAGGCTTGGCAGGACCACGGAGTGCTTCTCGTGCGCGATGCCGGTTTCACCGAAGTACCCCCCGGCACCATCACCGTCGCCGCCCACCTCCCCTTCTGCTAACCCCCGCTAGCCCCCGACAGCCCGACATGGAGACATATCGGGCTTTTAGAGGCGTTAAAAGCCCGATATGTCTCCATGTCGGGGTCCGCAATCAGGCTGTGGTGACGAGACGGGCGAGGGCGGAGCGCGCCACGGCGGGGTCGGTGGTCGGCCAGAAGGGTGGCAGCGAGGCGCGCAGGAAACCACCGTAGCGGGCGGTGACCAGCCTCGGGTCCAGGATCGCCACCATGCCGCGGTCTCCAGTCGAGCGCAGCAGCCGCCCGGCGCCCTGGGCCAGCAGCAGCGCGGCGTGCGTCGCGGCCACTGTGAGGAACCCGTTGCCGCCCCGGGCGGCCACCGCGCGTTGCCGCGCCGAGCTCAGCGGGTCGTCTGGGCGGGGAAACGGGATGCGGTCTACTACCACCAGCGACAGCGACCGGCCGGGCACGTCGACCCCCTGCCACAACGACAGGGTGCCGAACAGGCACGTCGGCTCGTCCTGGGCGAACTGCTGCACCAGCAAGCCGGTGGCGTCGTCGCCTTGGCACAGAATGGGCACGTCCATCCGGGAGCGCAGCGCCTCAGCGGCCTGCTTGGCGGCCCGCATCGAGGAGAACAGGCCCAGCGTGCGCCCACCCGCCGCGGTGACCAGTGCGCATAGCTCGTCGAGGTAGGCAGGCGCCAGCCCGTCACGGCCGGGTGGCGGCAGGTGCGCGGCGGTGTACAGGATCCCGGCCCGTCGGTGCTCGAACGGCGAGCCCGCGTCCAGACCGGTCCAGGCCGGGCCGGGGTCCTCATCGGCTGGTGGTGGCCGCCGGGTGGCAGTCCCCGCGGCGGGCGGGTCGATCGGCCGTTGCCGGGGCAGGCCCCACTGGGCGGCGAGCGCGTCGAAGCTGCCGCCCAGGGTGAGCGTGGCCGAGGTGAGCACCACCGTGCGCTTGGCGAACAAGCGCTGCTGCAGCAGCTCGGCCACGCGCAGCGGCGCCGCCCTTAGTACTTGCCCGCGGACGGGCTCGTCTGCCAGCCAGACCACGTCGCGCCGGTCGGTCTCGGCGTCGGGGAAGGCGGCCAGCACCCGGGCGGCCGCCGAGTGCACCTGCTCCAGCCCGGCCAGCGCCAGCCGGCGACGGGCAGCGCCATCTGGATCTTCACGCCGTTCGGACCCGAGTGCGGTGGTGCAGTGGTGCGCTGCGTCGCGCACCGCGGTGAGTCCGGCGGCCACCGCGGTGCCCAGGGTGTCCCATCGCTGTACCACGGCGTCGCCGAGCAGCAGCGCCAGCCCGTCGCCGGCCGCGGCCAGCTCGTCGGCAAGGCGCTGGTCGATCAGCCGGCCGCAGCGGCGGCCCGCGGTCTCGACCATCGACGCGGTGAGCTCCTCGGTGGCCGCGCTGGTGACCCGGTCGACCAGATCATGCGCCTCGTCGATGATCACGACATCGTGATCGGGGAGCACGGACCGATCGCCCATCGCGTCGATCGCCAGCAGCGCATGGTTGGTGACGACCACCTCGGCCCGACCGGCGCGGGCCCGGGCCTGCTCGGCGAAACAGTCCATACCGACCGGGCAGCGGGATAGCCCCAAGCACTCGCGGGCGCTGACCGACACCTGCCGCCAGGCCCGGTCGGGCACGCCGGGCACCAGCTCTTCGCGATCCCCCGTGTCCGTTTTGGCGGACCACTCGTGCAGCCGGGCGATCTGGCGGCCCAGTATCGAGGTTGGCGACGCCGCGGCGGCGGCGTCGAACAGGTCCTCGCCCTCGTCGGCCGGTCCGGTGCGCAGCCGGTGCAGGCACAGGTAGTTGCGCCGGCCCTTGAGGATGGCGAAACTCGGGGCGCTGCCGAGTAGCGGTTCCAGCGCGGCGGCGAGCCGAGGCAGGTCACGGTCCACGAGTTGGCGCTGTAGCGCGATGGTCGCGGTGCAGACCACCACGGTCGTGCCGGTGTCCACCGCGTGCCGGATCGCCGGCACCAGGTAGGCCAGCGACTTGCCGGTACCGGTCCCGGCCTGCACCGCGAGGTGCTCGCCGGTGCTGATCGCCCGGCCCACCGCCTCGGCCATGAGGATCTGCCCAGCCCGCTGCTTTCCTCCCACGGCGCGCACCGCGGCCTCAAGCAGCGCCGCCACCGCAGGCACCTCTGCGACTGTGTGGTGGCCGGGCACGGCCCCGCACGCTACCCTGCGCGCCCCGATATGGAGCCATATCGGGGCGCAGGCGGGCTGATTGACGCCGATATGTCTCCATGTCGGGGTGGGGCATCAGGGGGTGGGGCATCAGGGGGTGGGGATCAGATGAAGGTGGTGGGGATGGCGGGGTCGCCGGGGGACAGGCGCAGGCCGTCCCAGGGGAGTGTGACGAGGCCGGCTGCGACGCGGTCGCGCGCATCGTGCAGGGTCTCGCGATGGTCGACGGGCTGGCCATCGCGCACCAACGGCACCGGCAGCAGCCGATCATGCGCCCCGAGCGCGGGTTGCCGGCCGCGCAGGAATACAACTTCCTCCACCGCGGTGCCGGTGTCTTTGTACCGGCGTAGCGCGCTTTTGGCGCCGCCTCGGGACATCTTCGCGGCGCTGCGCTTGGCCACCGGCTGCCCGTCCACCTCGACCAACTTGTAGACCATGCCGGCGGTCGGCACGCCGGAACCGGTCACCACCGAGGTACCCACCCCGTAGGAGTCCACCGGCTCGGCACGCAGCGCCGCGATCGAATGCTCGTCCAGGTCCCCCGACACGACGATCCGCACGTCCGGCGCGCCCAGCCGGTCGAGTTGCTCGCGAGCTTGCTGGGCCAGCTGCCCGAGGTCTCCCGAGTCGATCCGGATCGCCCGCAGTCCCGGCCCGGCGACCTCGATTGCGGTGAGGATGCCCTGGGTGATGTCGTAGGTGTCCACCAGCAGGGTGGTGTCGGTGCCCAGCGCCGAGACCTGCGCGGCGAAGGCGTCCGCCTCCCGATCGTGCAGCAGGCTGAATGCGTGCGCTGCAGTGCCCGCGGTCGGGATGCCGTGGTGCTGCCCGGCGGCGAGATTGGACGTCGCGCTGAAACCTCCCAGATAGGCCGCCCGGGCCGCGGCCACCGCGGCCTGCTCATGGGTCCGCCGCCCACCCATCTCTACCAACGGCCGACCGCCTGCGACGCTGGCCATCCGGGCCGCCGCGGTAGCCACCGCGCTGTCGTGATTGAGCACCGAGAGCACCAGCGTCTCCAGCACGACCGTCTCGGCGAAGCTGCCGGTCACCGTCAGCACCGGGGAGCCGGGGAAGTACAGCTCGCCTTCCGGGTAGCCGTCGACGTCGCCGTGAAACCGGTAGTGGGCCAACCAGCCCACGGTGCGTGCATCCAGCATGCGGTGCAGGAACGTCAGTTGCTCATCGTCGAACTGGAACCGGGACAGCGCGTCGAGCAGCCGGCCGACACCGGCCAGCACGCCGTAGCGGTGGCCGTGCAGCCCACGAGCGAAGACCTCGAACGTGCACCGCCGGGACGCCGAGCCGTCGGCCAGCGCACCGGCGAGCATCGTGAGCTCGTACTGATCAGTGAAAAACGCAGTGCTGCTCGAGGACATCTGGGGAGCTTATTGGTCGGTGTTGGTGGGAACATTGATTCATGACCACACCCGTCGAACTGGGACAGGCCCGGGTCGACCCCGCCGTGGACCCGATAACAGACGAGGCCGGCACCGAGGACCGGCCTTGGCTGACGATCGTCTGGAACGACCCGGTGAACCTGATGTCCTACGTCACCTACGTCTTCCAGCAGCTCTTCGGATACAACCGTGACCAGGCCACCAAGTTGATGCTCGACGTGCATCACAAGGGCCGCGCCGTGGTGACCAGCGGATCCCGCGACAAGGTGGAGATCGACGTGGCGAAGCTGCATGGCGCCGGGCTGTGGGCCACCATGCAGCGGGACGCGTGAACGGCTGGCGGCGGCGCGGCGGGTTGCTGGTCGGCACCCTGTCCGAACGGGAGGCCGGGCTGCTGCGAGGAATGGTCGGCCAGGTCCGGGATCTGCTCGCGGCTCGGGTTGCCGCCAGTCCGCATGACGAGCTGGCCGAACTCACCGGCATCATCGCCGGTCCCACCACCGCGCCCACCGACCGCGTGCTAGCCCGGTTGCTCCCTGATTTCCACCGCGAGGACGCCGGGCTGTCCGGCGGTTTGCGGGCGCTGCATGAGCCCGAGTTACTGGCCACCAAGGCCGGGGTGGCCGGGGTGGTGCTGGATACCTGCCCCGCCCGCGGCGGCCGCGTCCGGCTGTCCGACGAGCAGGCGCAGGCTTGGCTCACCGCGCTCAACGATGTCCGGTTGGCCCTGGGCACTGTGCTGGAGGTCACCGAGGACATGCCCGATGAGCTCGCACCGGACGACCCTCGGGCGCCGCACCTGGCGGTATACCACTGGCTGACCTGGGTGCAAGAGTCTCTGATCCAGGCGCTGGTCAGCACGTAGGATGGCAGCGTGCTGAGGATCCGCCGCGACCTCGTCGACGCGATGGTGGAACACGCCCGGCGAGACCACCCGGACGAAGCGTGCGGCGTGCTGGCCGGTCCAGTGGGTTCTGAGCGCCCGGAGCGATTCATCGAGATGACCAACGCCGAGCGCTCGCCCAATTTCTACCGTTTCGATTCGATGGAAGATATCCGGCTTGAGCGCGAGCTGGATTCCCGCGACGAAGAGCGGGTGGTCATCTATCACTCCCACACCGCCACCGAGGCGTATCCCTCGCGCACCGACATCAACATCGCCGGCTATCCCGAGGCGCACTACGTGCTGATCTCAACCCGCGATCCGGATGTGCACGAACTGCGTTCCTACCGGATCATTGACGGTGAGGTCACCGAGGAACCGGTGGAGGTCGTCGAGTCGTATATGTTCTCGCATACCGGTGCTGACGACATCCCCGATTCGCCCTGATCCGCGCGCCGGCTCGCGCAGTCTCCGCCGTCTTCGGAATGCCCGGGCTTGGTTGTGCGTACTGATACTGGTGAGCCGCCGTACCCTACAGGAGGATCCGAGAATGGCCGTCAAAGTCTCCGTCCCCACCATCCTGCGCACCCACACCGGAGGGGAGAAGTCCGTGGAGGCGTCCGGCTCCACGGTCGCTGAGGTGATCGAAGACCTGGAGAGCCGGCATTCGGGGATCAAAGGCAGGCTCGTGAAGGACGGATCCCTGCACCGCTTCATAAACGTCTATGTCAACGACGAGGACATCCGCTTCGCAGGTGGTCTCGCGGCCGCAGTGCAGGATGGCGACAACGTCACCATCCTGCCGGCCGTCGCCGGCGGTCGTGAGTCGCATCCGGTGCGGTAGCACCGAGTCGCAGCCCCCACGAGCGCGACCGAAGGGAACGACAATTGGCCCGCTATGACTCGCTGCTCGATGCCGTGGGGGACACTCCGCTCGTAGGGCTGCCTCGCCTCTCACCTTCACCTGACGTGCGGCTGTGGGCCAAACTCGAGGACCGCAACCCCACCGGCTCGGTGAAGGATCGCCCGGCGCTGGCGATGATCCAGGAGGCCGAACGCACCGGCCGGCTCACCAAGGGCTGCACCGTTCTCGAGCCGACGTCGGGCAACACCGGGATCTCCCTGGCGATGGCGGCGAAACTGAAGGGCTACCGGCTGGTGTGCGTGATGCCGGAGAACACCTCGATCGAGCGCCGGCAGCTGCTCGAGGCCTACGGCGCGGAGATCATTTTCTCGCCGGCGGCGGGTGGTTCCAACCAGGCGGTCGCACGGGCCAAGGAGCTGGCCGCGGCGCATCCCGACTGGGTCATGCTCTACCAGTACGGCAATCCGGCGAATCCGGCGGCGCATTACCGCACGACCGGTCCGGAGATCCTGCGCGACCTGCCCACTGTCACGCACTTCGTCGCCGGTCTGGGTACCACCGGCACGCTGGTCGGGGTAGGGCGTTACCTGCGCGAGCACAAGCCCGACGTGCAGATCATCGCGGCGGAACCGCGCTACGGAGAACTGGTCTACGGCCTGCGCAACCTCGACGAGGGATTCGTGCCCGAACTTTACGACCCGGAGGTGCTCACCGGTCGGTTCTCCGTCGGTTCCCTCGACGCGCTGCGCCGCACCCGCGAGTTGCTGGAGGTCGAGGGCATCTTCGCCGGCATCTCCACCGGCGGGATCCTGCACGCCGCGATGGCCGTCGCCGAGAAAGCGGCCGGCACCGGCGACCCCGCCGACATCGTCATCGTCGTCTGCGACGCCGGCTGGAAGTACCTGTCCACCGGCGCTTACACCGGCGACCTGGAAGAGACCGCCGCCCGCCTAGACACTCAACTCTGGGCCTGACTTCCCCCGTCCCCGCGGGGGGCGCCCGGGGGTGGGTAGGGTGCCGGGGGTGGCCGGTGCAGACGCTCCGATCGGGGTCTTCGACTCCGGAGTGGGTGGGCTCACCGTTGCGCGAGCCATCGCCGACCAGCTACCGCGCGAGCGGCTGCACTACGTCGGCGACACCGCGCACGGACCGTATGGTTCGCTGCCCATCGCGCAGATCCGCGCGCACGCGCTGACGGTGGCTGACGAGCTGGTGGACAGCGGAGTGAAGCTCCTGGTCATCGCCTGCAACACGGCATCCGCGGCATGCCTGGCCGACGCCAGGGAGCGCTACTCCATCCCGGTCGTGGAGGTGGTGCGCCCGGCGGTGCGCCGGGCCGTCGCCGCGACCCACTCCGGCCGGGTCGGGGTGATCGGCACCCAGGCCACCATCCGGTCCCGGGCCTACCAGGACGCCTTCGCCGCGGCACCGCATATCGAGGTGACCGGGGTGGCCTGCCCGCGGTTCGTGGACTTCGTCGAGCGTGGGATGACCTCGGGGCGCCAGATGCTCGGGTTGGCGCAGTCCTACCTGGAGCCACTGCAGCGCGCCGGGGTGGACACCCTCGTGCTGGCCTGCACGCATTACCCCCTGCTCACCGGGGTACTGCAAATCGTCATGGGCGACGGCGTGGCGCTGGTATCCAGTGCCGAGGAGACCGCCAAGGACGTGCTGCGGGTGCTCACCGAGACGGAGCTGCTGCGCGCCGACCCCGACGAGCCCGGCCACCAGTTCAGCGCCACCGGTGATCCGGTGTCTTTCGCCCGGTTGGCCCGCCGTTTCCTAGGACCCTCCCTGGCGACTTTCACGCCGACCGGAGGGTGAGATGCTGCTGACCGTGCTGGGCTGCTCGGGCAGTGTCCCGGCGGCGGAGTCCCCAGCGTCTGGTTACCTGGTCCGGGCCGGGGGCGCCAGTGTGGTGCTCGATCTGGGCAACGGCGCCTTCGGCGCGCTGCAGCGTTATCTCGATCCGTTCACCCTCGACGGCCTGGTGCTGTCGCATCTGCATCCGGATCACTGTGCTGATGTCTCGGCGCTGACCGTCTACCGCCGTTACCATCCCAATCCTCCGTCGCTGGCCGCGTTGCCGCTGTACGGGCCGCCGGATGCCGCCGAGCGGCTGGTCGCCGCGTATGCGCCCAACGCCGCCGAACGCAAGTCGACTGACCTGTCCGACGTCTACAGCTTCCGGACTTACCGCGAGGCTGCCCGGATCGGTCCGTTAGAGGTGCGTGCCGCGCCGGTCGAGCATCCCTGCGAGGCCTACGCGCTGCGGCTGCACCACGCTGGGCGGACGCTCGTCTTCTCCGGTGACACTGGTCCGTGCCGCCAGCTCGTCGAGCTGGCCGCCGGGGCCGACGTGCTGCTCGCCGAGGCGTCGTGGACCCACCGGCCGGACAACCCATCCGGGGTGCACATGTCCGGAACGGATGCCGGTGAGGCTGCCGCCGCTGCGGGCGTCAGCCGGCTGCTGATCACGCACGTGCCGCCGTGGACCGATTCCGAGCAGGTGCTCGCCGAAGCTCGGGCCGCCTTCGGCGGGCCTACCGAGCTGGTCCGCCCCGACGTCCACTATGAGATTTGACGGCTCGGCCGTCGTGAGATTTGACGGCTCGGCCGTCGCGCGAGATCGAGCTCACTACCGTGAGTACGCTGGCGCGGTGGCACGTGCAGACGGTAGGGCCGACGAGGCGCTCCGGGAGGTGCGCATCACCCGTGGTTACCAGCAGTGGCCTGCCGGATCGGTGCTGATCGAGTGCGGCCGCACCCGGGTACTCTGCGCCGCCAGCGTGGTGGAGGGCGTGCCGCGGTGGCGCAAGGGTTCCGGCCAGGGCTGGCTCACCGCGGAGTACGCGATGTTGCCGTCCTCGACGCACACCCGTAGCGACCGGGAGTCGGTCAAGGGCCGCCTCGGCGGCCGGACTCACGAGATCAGCAGGCTGATCGGGCGTGCTCTGCGATCGTGCATCGACCTCGCCGCGCTAGGCGAGAACACCGTCTCACTGGACTGTGACGTCATCCAGGCCGACGGCGGCACCCGCACCGCTGCGATCACCGGTGGCTATGTGGCGCTGGCCGATGCGGTGACGTGGTTGCGTGCCGCGGGCCGGCTGCGCCAGCCGAATCCGCTGTCGTGCTCGATCGCCGCAGTGAGCGTCGGCGTGGTGGATGGCCGGGTTCTGCTGGACCTGCCCTATGTGGAGGACTCCCGCGCCGAGGTCGACATGAACGTGGTGGCCACCGACACCGGCAGCCTGGTGGAACTCCAGGGCACTGCGGAGGGTGCCACCTTCGCTCGGTCCACGCTGGACCAGATGCTGGACCTGGCGCTCACGGGTTGCCAGGAGCTGACCGCCTGCCAAGCCACCGCGCTGATCGCGCCGTATCCCGGCGAATTACCCCGGCCGTGAGCGCCGACCGGCTGCTGCTGGCGACCCGCAACACCAGGAAGCTGGCAGAGCTGCGGCGGATCCTGGCCTTATCGGACCTCGACGGCGTCCAGGTGATCGGACTCGGCGACGTGCCGCCATTCCCGGAGGCCCCCGAGACGGGCGCTACCTTCGAGGACAACGCGCTGGCCAAGGCGCTGGATGCGGCGGCCGCCACTGGTCTGGCCACGGTCGCCGACGACTCCGGTTTGGAGGTGGATGCACTCAACGGCATGCCCGGGGTGCTCTCGGCGCGGTGGGCCGGCCGCCACCGAGACGACGCCGCCAACCTGCAACTGGTGCTCGATCAGCTCAGCGACGTTCCCGACAATCGTCGAGGCGCCGCATTCGTCTGCGCGGCGGCGTTGGTCGTGCCGGGTGCCGGCCAGACAGTGGTGCGCGCGCACTGGCGCGGCACCCTCACCCGCACAGCTCGCGGCAGCAATGGCTTCGGCTACGACCCGATCTTCGTCCCGGCCGGAGACCGGCGCACCTCGGCCGAGTTGGATCCGGCCGAAAAGGACGCGATGTCGCATCGGGGGCAGGCACTGCGAGCACTGTTGCCCGCGCTGCGCGCACTGGCATCGGACCGGAGTGGTCCGCTCCAGCCGTGACTGCCGCTCAATTCACCACCTGCACGACCTGGCCCACCGACAGCGTGTTGAAGAAGGTCTGCGCGGCACTGCGGCTCAGGTGGATGCATCCTGCGGAGGGCGACCTGAGGCTGCCCTCATGGAATGCGATGCCGCTATTAGTGAAGAACACCGAGTAGGGCATGGGAGCGTTGTTGTATATCGAGCTGCGGTGGTTCTTGTCCTTCCACAGCACGTGGAACACGCCGGGTGGGGTGCGTTGACCCGGTTTGCCGGACGTGATGGGGGTGGGCCCGTATCTGACCTGACCCCCGCTCATCAGCCAGGCTCGCTGGCTGCCGAGGCTGACACATGCCGCCGCGGACGACCCGCATGGCGTGGCCGCCGACTGGACGCTGGCGGCTGCCACCGCCGGAGTCAACACCGCACACCCGACAGCGGCGGTGAGCGATATCGCGGCGTGCCGAAAGAAACCCATCGCTGAGACCCCCCTCGGTAGATGCATCTCAGCGTACGACTGCCGTGAGTCATGCCATAGGCTCTGCCGTGACAGCGTGTGATTTTCACAGGGCAATTCGGGACCGTCCCCACGAGCGCTCCCGCATCGGGACCCCTCGGCTGCCTAGCGCAACATGGTCGATTCGTGATCCGATTCAGGGGTGAACAGCGACATATCCCAGTCGAGTCCTGATGTTGACACGATGCAGGCTGCTGCCGACCGCCACACGCCGTGGTTTGACGACCTGCCGATCCCCATGGACGCCGTCAAGCTGGGACAGGGCGTCGAGTTGCACCCGCAATGCGAGCCACTGGCGCCATTACTGGGTGTGTGGCGCGGGCAAGGTCTGGCCCAGTACCCCTCGTTGCTCGGTGAGTTCCCCTACGGCCAGCAGATCAGCTTTACCCACGACGGAAGGCCGTTCCTGGTCTACGAGGCGCGAGCCTGGCTGCTGAGCCCGACTGGCAAGGTGCTGCGCCCCGCGGCCCGGGAGGTCGGGTGGTGGCGGATGGATGAGGAAGAGACCATCGAACTGGTTCTCGCGCACATGTTCGGTATCTGCGAGATCTACTATGGCGGGCGCACCAGCGAGACGTCGTGGGAGCTGTACGCCAACGTGATCGAGCGGACCGAAACGGCCCGGCAGACCACCGCGGCTGCCCGGTTGTACGGCATCGTCGAGAACGGTGATCTGGCCTACGCCGAGGAACGGGCGCTGCGCGGCCTCCCGATGAAGCCGCACCTGTCGGCCCAACTGAAACGCATCGCCGGCTAACCCGATCACCCCTTCTCCCGACCCCTTCTCCCGACCCCGACATGGAGACATATCGGGGTCGGGAAGGGTTGTTTCGGCCCGTTATGTCTCCATGTCGGGGAGGGGGCGAGGCTGCCGCGGATGACTGGCCGCGGGGACAATCTAGGCTGGCCGCTGATGGCTGATCCGTGTACCTACCGTCCAGGGCCGGGGATGGTCCCGGACGAGCCGGGGGTGTACCGGTTCCGGGACGAGCACGGCCGGGTGATCTACGTCGGCAAGGCGAAGAGCCTGCGGAGCCGGCTGAATTCCTACTTCGCCGATCTGTCCGCCATGCACCCGCGCACCCGGCAGATGGTCACCACGGCGGCCTCGGTGGATTGGACGGTAGTCAGCACCGAAGTCGAAGCATTGCAGCTGGAGTACAACTGGATCAAGGAGTTCGATCCGCGGTTCAATGTCAGATACCGCGACGACAAGACCTATCCGGTGCTGGCCGTGACGCTGAACGAGGAATATCCGCGGTTGCACGTTTACCGGGGGCCGCGCCGTCGCGGAGTCCGGTACTTCGGGCCCTACGCGCACGCCTGGGCGATCCGCGAGACGCTCGATTTGCTGACCAGGGTCTTCCCGGCCCGGGTGTGTTCCGCCGGGGTGTTCAAACGGCACGGCCAGATCGGCCGGCCCTGCTTGTTGGGATATATCGATAAATGTTCGGCGCCCTGCGTGGGCAATGTCACCGCCGAAAAACACCGCGCTATCGTCGTCGATTTCTGTGATTTCCTGTCCGGCAAGACCGACAAGATGATCCGCCGGCTCGAACAGGAGATGGAGGCGGCCGCTGCCGAGTTGGAATTCGAACGGGCGGCGCGGCTGCGCGACCATTTGGGCGCGCTGCGCCGGGCGATGGAGAAGCAGGCTGTGGTGCTCGGCGACGGCACCGATGCCGACGTGATCGCCTTCGCGTGCGACGATCTCGAGGCCGCCGTGCAGGTGTTCCACGTCCGCGGCGGGCGAGTCCGCGGCCAGCGTGGCTGGGTGATCGAGAGGGTCGAACAGGTCGATCTGGTCGAGCAGTTCCTGACCCAGTTCTACGGCGAGCAAGCGGCCCTGGCCGGTTTCGAGGATGTCGCTGCTGATGCCCCGGTGCCGCGCGAGGTGCTGGTTCCCGAGCTGCCAGAGGACGTCGACGCACTGACCGAATGGCTTTCCGAGCTACGTGGTGCGCGGGTGCAGCTGCGGGTGCCGCAGCGGGGCGATAAGCGGGCGCTGGCCGACACCGTGGCGCGCAACGCAGCGGAGGCCTTCGCGCGGCACAAGCTGCGCCGCGCGGGCGATCTGACTGCTCGGGCCGCGGCGCTGCAGGAGATCCAGGAATACCTGGGGCTGGACACCGCCCTACTGCGCATCGAATGCATCGACGTCAGCCACGTCCAGGGCAACGATGTGGTGGCCTCGCTGGTGGTCTTTGAAGACGGGCTGGCCCGCAAGTCGGACTACCGGCGCTTCGCGATCCGCGACGCCGCCGGCGGCGGTCGCTCCGACGACGTCGCTAGCATCGCCGAGGTGGTCCGCCGGCGCTTCGCCCGTCACCTGCGGGACAACGAGCCGACCGACAGACCTGCTCTGGATCCCGATACCGGGCGGCCCCGCAAGTTCGCCTACCCGCCGAACCTGCTCGTCGTCGACGGCGGTCCGGCGCAGGTAGCCGCGGCGGCCCAGGCGCTGTTCGAGCTCGGGGTGACCGACGTGGCGGTCGCCGGGCTGGCCAAACGGTTGGAGGAGGTCTGGTTGCCCGGCGAGGCCGATCCGGTGATCCTGCCCCGTAGCAGCGAGGGGCTCTACCTGCTGCAGCGGGTGCGCGACGAGGCGCACCGGTTTGCGATCACCTACCACCGGCAGAAACGCTCGGCGCGCATGACCAGCTCTGCGTTAGATGACGTCACCGGGCTCGGGCAGACCCGCCGCACCGCGCTGCTCAAGCATTTCGGCTCGGTACGCCGCATCCAGCAGGCCAGCGAAGCGGAGCTCACCGAGGTGCCCGGGGTTGGTCCGAGCACGGCCCGCGCCGTGCTCGCCGCGCTGAACACGACCAGCGAGGGTGAATCATGACGCGGACTCAACAGGCGCAAGGCGGTATCGAGGTGACTGTGGTCTCCGGGCTGTCCGGGGCCGGCCGCAGCACGGCCGCCAAGGTGCTGGAAGACCTGGGCTGGTTCGTGGTCGACAACCTGCCTCCGGAGCTGATCTCCACCATGGTCGAGCTCGGCGCCCGCTCACAGGGTGTGGTGACCCGGGTGGCGGTGGTCATGGACGTACGCAGCCGGGCGTTCACCGACGACCTGGCCGCCGTGATCAAAGATCTGGACGCTCGCGGTTACCGACCCAAGGTGCTGTATCTGGAAGCCACCGACGCGGTGCTGATCCGCCGCTTCGAGCAAGTCCGGCGCAGCCACCCCCTGCACAGCGATGGCCGGCTGGTCGACGGAATAACCGCGGAGCGGACGCTGCTTGCCCCGCTGCGTGATGAGGCCGACTTAGTGCTGGACACCACGGGCCTGTCGGTGCACCAGCTCCGCGCCAAGATCGAGCACGCGTTCGGCGGGGAATCGAGCACTCGTACCCGGGTCACCGTGGTGTCCTTCGGCTACAAGTACGGCCTGCCGATGGACTCCGACCTGGTGATCGACGTCCGATTTCTGCCTAATCCGTTCTGGATTCCGGAACTGCGCGAATTCACCGGTCTGGACGCCGACGTGCGTAATTATGTGCTGTCCCAGGAAGGCGCCGAAGAATTCCTGGAACGATACCTCGAATTACTGCGATTGATCAGCGGTGGTTACCGGCGGGAGGGTAAGCGCTACCTGACCATCGCGGTCGGCTGCACCGGTGGTAAACACCGAAGCGTGGTCGTTTCCGAGGCGCTGGCCGCCCTGCTCGGCCAAGACGACGGGATGACCGTCAAGGTGGTGCACCGGGATGTGGGCCGCGAGTGACCCGCGCCTTGAAGGCCGTTGCGCTGGGCGGCGGCCACGGACTGTACGCCACGTTGCTGGCGTTGCGGACCATCACCCCGCACATCACCGCGGTCGTCACCGTCGCTGATGACGGTGGGTCATCCGGGCGGCTGCGCCGGGAGCTGGGTATTCTCCCGCCGGGAGACCTGCGGATGGCATTGACCGCACTGGCCCCCGCCGAGGGGAACGCCGGGCGTTGGCGCCAAGTGTTCGCGCATCGCTTCGGCGGCACCGGGGCGCTGGCCGGTCACGCCGTGGGCAACCTGGTGATGGCCGGATTGCTGGAAGTGCTGGGCGACCCGGTGGCGATGCTCGACGAGGTGTGTGGGCTGCTCGGGGTCACCGGGCGGGTGCTGCCGATGACCACTCAACCACTGGATATCGAGGCGGATGTGGCCGGCCTGGACGGCGATCCCGACCACTTCGACACCCTGCGCCGGATCCGTGGTCAGGTGGCCGTGGCCACCACGCCGGGGCGGGTACACCGGGTGTGGTTGCGCCCCGAGCGGCCGCAGGCCTGCGTCGAGGCGGTCCGCGCGGTCGGCGAGGCCGATGTGGTGGTGCTCGGACCAGGCTCGTGGTTCACCAGCGTGCTCCCACACCTGCTGGTTCCCCACCTGGCCACGGCCCTGGCTACGACCCGGGCCCGCCGGATCCTGATCCTCAACTTGGCACCACAACCAGGTGAGACTGCCGGCTTCTCTCCGGAGCAACACCTCACTGTGCTGCTCGATCACGCACCGCCAGGTTTCACCGTGCACGCGATCCTCGCCGACGCCGACGCGGTCGCGGTACCCGCCCGATTGCACCGCTGTGCGCTGGCCTTGGGTGGGCACGCGTACCTTGACCGGGTCGCTGACGACGGATCCGCCGATCGCCACGATCCGGTCGCACTCGCCGCGGCGCTACGTCGGATACTGGTGGAGACGCCTGGCGATCGAAAGTCGGACCTGCAAGGGGAGGAGAAGCGCCGGTGGCCATGACCTCCGCCGTCAAGGACGAGCTGAGCCGGCTGCGGGTGACCAAGACGTGCTGCCGCCGAGCCGAGGTGTCTTCGCTGCTGCGCTTCGCCGGGGGCCTGCACATCATCGCCGGGCGCGTAGTGGTGGAAGCCGAGCTGGACACCGGCGCCACCGCTCGCCGGCTGCGCCGGGAGGTGCACGAACTTTACGGGCACACCTCCGACGTGCACCTGATCACGGCCGGTGGGCTGCGCAAAGGCACCTGTTACGTGGTGCGGATAGTCCGGGACGGGGAGGGGTTGGCACGCCAGACCGGATTGCTGGACGTTCGCGGCCGTCCGGTGCGGGGATTGCCTCCGCAGGTCGTCTCCGGGGGCATCTGTGACGCCGAGGCGTCCTGGCGGGGTGCCTTCCTCGCGCACGGGTCGCTCACCGAGCCGGGCCGCTCGGCGGCGCTGGAAGTCACCTGCCCGGGACCAGAGGCCGCGCTGGCTCTGGTGGGGGCTGCCCGCCGGCTGGGCATCTCAGCCAAGGCACGGGAGGTTCGCGGCGCCGACCGGGTGGTGATCCGCGACGGTGACGCCATCGGCGCACTGCTCACCCGGCTCGGTGCGCACGACTCGGTGCTGGCCTGGGAAGAGCGCCGGGTGCGCCGCGAGGTCCGCGCCACCGCCAACCGCCTGGCCAACTTCGATGACGCCAACCTGCGGCGATCCGCACGCGCGGCGGTGGCGTCGGCGGCGCGGGTTTCCCGGGCCTTGGACCTGCTCGGTGGAGAGATCCCGGGACATCTGCTCACCGCGGGTCGGCTGCGCCTGGAGCACCGGCAGGCCTCCCTGGAAGAGCTAGGGCAACTCGCCGACCCCCCGCTCACCAAGGACGCCGTAGCCGGCCGCATCCGCCGCCTGCTAGCGATGGCCGACCGGAAGGCCGAAGAGCTGGGCGTTCCGGACACGGAATCCGCCATCACCCCCGACATGCTCGACGCATAAAGCGCATTCAGCCGAGATTTGCGTGAACACCCCTGCGGCCTCACCCTGCCGGGGGGGCCTGCGCGGGCAAGTGGCCGATAGGGTGGCGACACACAGAGGATCTAGACGTCGCGGGCCGGCGTGGTGGCCGGTCTGGGTAAGGGAGAGGGAGATCGTGACCGTTCGGGTAGGGATCAACGGATTCGGCCGCATCGGGCGGAATTTCTGGCGCGCTGCGCAGGGTGGCGGCCATGACATCGAGGTGGTGGCGTTCAACGACCTCGGTGACGTCGCCACCATGGCGCACCTGCTCAAGTACGACAGCGTGCTGGGCCGGTTGAAAGAGGACGTGCACGTCAGCGACGACGGCATCGTGGTGGGCGGCAAGACCATCAAGGCGCTCGCCGAGCGGGACCCGGGTGCACTGCCCTGGGGTGAGTTGGGCGTTGATGTGGTGCTGGAGTCCACTGGGTTTTTCACCACGGCAGACGACGCCCGCAAGCACGTCGATGAGGGCGGCGCCAAGAAGGTGATCATCTCCGCGCCGGCCAAGGGTGAGGACCTTACCGTGGTGCCCGGGGTCAATGACTCCAAACTGAACAGTTCGCAGACGGTGATCTCCTGTGCTTCGTGCACCACCAACTGCCTGGCGCCGATGGCCAAGGTGCTCAACGACGCGCTGGGCATCGAGCAGGGTCTGATGACCACGATCCATGCCTACACCCAGGACCAGAACCTGCAGGATGGCCCGCATAAGGATCTGCGCCGGGCTCGGGCTGCTGCGATCAACATCGTTCCGACGTCCACCGGGGCGGCCGCAGCCATCGGGCGGGTCCTGCCGGAGCTCGACGGGAAGCTCGACGGCTACGCGATGCGGGTACCGGTCCCCGTCGGATCGATCACTGATATGTCCGCGTCGGTCTCCCGGGAAACCAGCGTCGAGGAGGTCAACGAGGCCTTCCGGGCCGCTGCCGACGGCCCGATGAAGGGGATCGTGCGCTACAGCGACGCGCCGATCGTCTCCTCGGACATCATCACCGACCCCGCATCGGTCATCTTCGACTCGCCGCTGACCAAGGTGATCGGCAAGCAGGTCAAGATCGTCGGCTGGTACGACAACGAGTGGGGTTACTCCAACCGGCTGGCCGATCTGATTGTCATGGTCGGCTCGCAGCTGTGAAAACGCTTGACGACCTACTCGCCGACGGCGTGTCCGGCCGGACGGTGCTGGTTCGAGCTGACCTCAACGTCCCGCTGGATGGTGACCGGATCACCGATGACGGCCGGATCCGGGCCTCGTTGCCCACCCTGCGAGCACTGACCGACGCCGGGGCCCGGGTGGTGGTGACCGCGCATCTCGGCCGCCCCAAAGGCGAACCGGATCCGGCGTACTCGCTGGCTCCGGTCGCCGACCGGCTCGGCGAGCTGCTGGGCAGCCCGGTACAGGCCGCCACCGACGTGGTCGGTGAATCGGCTCGTGCGACGGTGACTGACCTCGCCGGCGGGCACGTCGCGCTACTGGAGAACGTCCGCTTCGACCCGCGCGAGACGTCCAAAGACAGCGCCGAGCGGGGCGAGTTGGCCGGTGAGCTCGCCACCCTGGTGGGCCCCGACGGGGCGTTCGTCTCCGACGGGTTCGGCGTGGTGCACCGCGCGCAGGCCTCGGTCGTCGAGGTTGCCGAGCGGTTGCCGGGCTATGCCGGCACCCTGGTGCTGGACGAGCTGACCACCCTGCGCCGGCTTACCGAGGAGCCGGAGCGGCCCTATGCCGTGGTGCTCGGCGGCTCGAAGGTGTCCGACAAGCTGGCCGTGATCGAGGCGCTGCTGCCCAAAGTGGACACCCTGCTCGTCGGCGGCGGGATGTGCTTCACGTTCCTGGCAGCCCTCGGTCACCCGATCGGCGACTCGCTGCTGGAACAGGACATGGTCGACGTGTGCGCCCGGCTGCTGAAAGCATCCGGCGACACCATCCGGCTGCCCAGCGACGTGGTCGTCGCCGACGAGTTCGCGGCCGACGCGGACACCCGCACGGTGTCCGCTGATGGCATCCCGGACGGGTGGACGGGCCTGGACATCGGCCCGGAGACGGTGCGCGACTTCGCCGCGGCGCTGGCCGGGGCGGCCACCATATTCTGGAACGGCCCGATGGGCGTGTTCGAGATGGCGCCGTTCGCGGCGGGCACCCGAGGTGTCGCGGAGGCCATCGCAGGTTCCGGCGCGTTCAGCGTGGTGGGCGGCGGCGACTCGGCCGCCGCGGTGCGGAAGCTTGACCTGCCGGAGGACGGGTTCTCGCACATCTCCACCGGTGGTGGCGCGTCGCTGGAGTTTCTGGAGGGCAAAACATTGCCTGGTGTCGCGGTGCTGGAGAATTAGCGCATGGCTCGCCAACCGTTGATCGCCGGCAACTGGAAGATGAACCTGCACCACCTCGAGGCCATCGCCCTGGTGCAAAAGCTCGCCTTCGCGCTGCCGGAGAAGTACTTCGCCAAGGTGGAGGTGGCGGTGCTGCCGCCATTCACCGCATTGCGCAGCGTGCAGTCCCTGGTCGAAGGTGACAAGCTGCTGATCCGCTACGGCGCGCAGGACCTGTCGCCCAAGGACTCCGGTGCCTATACCGGCGACGTCTCCGGAGCGATGCTGGCCAAGCTGGACTGCAGCTACGTCGTCGTGGGCCATTCGGAGCGACGTGAACACCACAGCGAGGATGACGCGCTGGTGGGCAGCAAGGTGCGAGCCGCGCTGCGCCATGGGCTGGTCCCGATCCTGTGCGTGGGTGAGGGCCTGGAGATCCGTGAGGCCGGCGGCCATCTGGCGCACAGCACCGAGCAGCTGCGTGCCGCGCTCAAGGGGCTGTCTGCTGACCAGGTCCGCACCGTCGTGATCGCCTACGAGCCGATCTGGGCCATCGGCACCGGGCGGGTCGCCACCCCGGACGACGCGCAAGAGGTCTGCGGCGCGCTGCGGGAAGCGCTGGCGGACAAGTACGGCACCGAGGTTGCCGACGAGGTTCGCGTGCTCTACGGCGGATCGGTCAAATCGAGCAATATCGCTGATCTGATTGCCGAGCCCGATATCGATGGCGCGCTGGTGGGCGGGGCCAGCCTGGATGCCGACGACTTCGCGAAACTCTGTGCCTTGGCCGCGGGAGGCCCGCTACCGTAACCGGGAAACTGTGCGGAGGCAGTGACTGCGCTTCCCGACTACGAGGCCGGGGTCCCCATCGCCATCTGCGCGGAGTAATCTTGCAAATCAGTCGTCGTCCGACGAGGGTGTGATGAAGCTCTTCCTGCAGATCTTGCTACTGGTCACCAGCATTGCGCTGATCCTGCTGATCCTGTTGCATCGAAGCCGTGGGGGAGGGCTGTCGAGTTTGTTCGGCGGCGGTGTGCAATCCAGCTTGTCCGGATCCAGCGTCGTGGAGAAGAACCTGGACCGGCTGACGCTGTTCGTCAGCTCGTTATGGGTGATCTCCATCGTGGGGATCGGACTTCTGATCAAGATTGGCTGAGCACGCCCCGGGCGGTGCCCGGGCGGTTCCGCGAGGTGAGGCAATCAATGGCAAGTGGCAACGCCATCCGCGGTACGCGGGTCGGAGCAGGGCCCATGGGCGAATCTGAGCGGGGAGAGACTGCTCCGCGTCACCGGGTGTCCTACTGGTGTGCGAACGGGCACGAGTCTCAGCCGTCGTTCGCGGTCGAAGCCGAGGAGCCTGAACTGTGGGATTGTCCACGATGTGGTTTCCCAGCGGGCCGCAATGAGCAGCGGCCGCCGGACGCACCGCGTAATGAGCCGTACAAGACCCATCTGGCGTACGTGAAGGAGCGCCGCTCGGACGCCGACGGCGAGGCCATCCTGGCGGAGGCCTTGGCCAGGCTGAAGGAATCCCGCGAGCTGTAGGTCTCAGCCGTTCCCGCGTGCCCCGCCGCCGTGCCGCACGATCAGAAGTGATCGGGCAGGTGGCGGGGTCCAGCAACGGCTCAGCTCAAGCAGCTTGGCATGCCTGGGTATTCCCCTCGATGAGCAAGCCGTAAGAGCATCTGACGGCCTGACTCGTACCCTTCCAGCTGAACATCGCTATCACCGCGTGGCTGTCTGATCGGTACTGCGCGGTTCGTTCGACGTTGTCGCTTCGTATATCCGGACGCTCTGCCTCGATGCCACCCGCGCCCGAGGCTCCCCGGGTGGGAGTCTCTTGGACGAACGTCGCGGGTGCCGTGGCGATCAGGTGGCCGACCTGGGCGAGCGCTACCGGGGCCGTTCCCAGCAGCAGTCCCGCCACGATCGCGGACGCGGCGATGAGGCGGATGCAGCAAAGGTCCGCGTGGATCTTCCGGTACGGACCGTCCTGAAGGGCCACGTGGGCGACGTCGCCGGAACTGTCCGCAGGTGTGTTTCGACCAGCAACGACGTCGGACGTGCCGGGGTCGTTGCCGGCATTCTCGAGGTGGATATGACTCGGTGGCCCGACAGCGCGGGTATCAACTAGGTCCCCCATGTCTGTCACTCTCCGTAATCATGCGACGTCGTCAGGCGTCGCTCGGCTCGTACCTCCAAGACATACCGGCCGCAGGACCACCCGTCCTCGCGCGATGTGAGGAGGTTTCCTCGGTCTGATGGAGTAGGCGGCACGCCCGTGGGGAAAGTCAGCGGGTGAGAAGTTCCGTGGGGAGTTTGGCGGCGGCGGGGCGGTCCAGTAGCCAAAGCGTGCGGCGGCGGCCCGTCGCGCCGGCCGCGGGGACGCGTACCTCCCCGGCGCCGCGCAGTGCCATCGTCACCGCTGCGGCCTTCCCCAGCCCGGAGACGATCAACCACACCTCGGCAGCGCATCTGATGGCCGGCAGGGTCAGGCTGATCCGGGTGGGTGGCGGTTTGGGACTGCCCCGCACGCCGATCACCGCGCGCTCGGTTTCGTACACTGCAGGGGAGCCGGGAAACACCGAGGCGACGTGGCCCTCCTCGCCGATACCAAGAAGGCAGATGTCGAACGACGGCGCCGGGCCGCGATCTTCCGGCCGTCGCCGGTTCAGCAACAGCTCCCCGTAGGCATCCGCCGCGGCGTCCGGATCGTTGCCCCAAGGACCGTCCGAGGCCCCGATGGGGTATACCCGAGCAGGATCCACGCCGACGTGGTTGAGCAGCGCCTCGCGAGCCTGGGTTTCATTACGCTCCGGGTGACCACCGGGCAGGAAGCGCTCGTCGCCCCAGTAGACGTCCATTCCTCGCCAGTCCACCGCGCTCGAGGCCGGGGTGTTCGCCACTTCACGCAACACCGCGATCCCGATCCCCCCGCCGGTCAGTACCAGCGATGCGGATCCTGCGGCGGTCTGGATGTCCACTATGCGGGTGATCAACCGGGCGGCCGTGGCGGCGGCGAGTACCTCGGCGGTGGCGTGCACCACCACGTCGGGGCGCCTCACTGACCGTGCCTCGCGTCGGGCGACCGGGCGCCCCTCGTCGTGCCGGCGCGACGGCCCTCCACCGCCGTCAACGCCTGCAACGCGGCCTGGTAGGTCTCATCGGGATCGAGCCTGCGCAGCTCCTCAGCAAGACAGTCACGTACCGGACGGCGCCGCAGCGGCACTCGGCGGTCCGGTTGGCCAGGCTGACGGAGAGTGCCCACCTTTCCGTCCGGCCGGACCAGCTCCACCGGGCCGGAACGGCGTTCCAGGACCGCAGCGCTGATCCCGCCGCCGGGAGGGCTGGTGCGGCGGCGCACCGGCACATGCAGGCGGGACCGCAACCAGCCCGCGAGCAGGTCGGCGGACGGGTTGTCGGCGGCGCCGGTCACGGTGACCGCTTCGACGTCCTCATACGGCGGCAGATCCAGGGCCGCGGCAAGCAGGGCGCGCCACGGAGTGAGCCGGGACCACGCCAGGTCCGTGTCCCCAGCGGTGTAGGAAGTCCGCCGGCTCTCGAGTGCCTTGATGGGCTGAGCGGACGCAGCGGCGTCAGTGATCCGGCGCTGCGCCAGCTTCCCGATGGGATCCGCGGCAGGAACCGCCGGGGCCTGGCCGGGCCACCACGCGACTACCGGGCAGTCCGGCAGCAGCAGCGGTACCACCACGCTGTCTCCATGGTCGGCCAGCGGACCGTACAGCCGGAGTACGACAACCTCCGACGCGCCGGCGTCACCACCGACGCGGATCTGGGCGTCCAACCTAATCCCGGCCCGTTTGAGACCCCGCGCCACCACCAGCACCCGGCACGGATGCTCCTTGCTGGCCTCGTTGGCGGCCTCGATCGACTGCTCCACCTGGGCGGAATCATCGGTCACGATCACCAGCGTGAGCACCCGGCCCAGCGCAACCGCGCCGCCGCGCTCCCGGACGTCGATCAGTGCGTGGTTCACCGCCGCGGTCGTGGTCGACGGCAGGTCGATGATCATTGCTCGCCTCTGACCAGGGAAACCATCATCCTCCTCCGGGCACGACCGATGCCATGCTAGCGGCCCCGGGCAGTCGGTGCCTGTCGCTGCACTTAAACGCGAGCTCATGCCGCAGCTCAAACCAGGCTGTTCGGGTTTCTGCAGGATCTGCTGGACTGCAGTTGGCCGGGTCACGCTCGACCGATAGATAAACGTGAAAAAGAACGATCAGCGGCAGCAAGGACAACGTCCTCGGCGGTAAGGATTACATCGTAACAGGCCGCACCGTGTCGCACATGAGCCGGCGGAGAACTCCCCGGCTAGCAGAATAAATCAACAGTTATCGCACACCGATTACCGCAGGGCGCGTCGATGGTGGTCCGAGATTGTCAGGGGTCTGTTCTAGGGTCGAGTTATGTCGACGGCAGCGGTGTGCCCACCAACAGTGTGGCAGAGCAGTGATGGGGAGCTGCTTGCCGAGCTGGGCGCGTTGGAGACGCAGCTGCATGCCACCTGGGCGCAGATGTTGTTGGTCATAGCAGAAATCGATTCCAGGGGCATCGCCGCCGCGAAAGGTTATGGCACGACAGTCGAACTGGTGCGGGCCATTGCCCGAGTGCCGCGGAGTGAGGCGCGGTCCCGGGTCGACGCCGCGGCTGATGTCCTGCCCGACAGGGGGCTGGATGGCGCGCCGGTGGGACCGCGGCTGCCGCAGACGGCGGCTGCAGTGGCCGACCACGCGATCGGTGCGGCGGATGTCGCGGTGATCCGCTCGGTGCTGGCGCGGATGCCGGCGCACCTCGGCACCGAGCAGCGTGCCCAGCTGGAGGCCGAACTGGCCCGCCAGGCCCGCATCATGGATTCCGGGCAGTTGGCGGTGTTGGGCAAGCGGATGCTGGCCTACCTCGACCAGGACGGCCGGCCACCCCGGGATCATCCCGAGACTCGGCGGCACCTGAACCTGCGTGACCGTGATGGCGGTGTGGAGCTGAGCGGATGGCTGGATCGGGAAGGCGCCGAGATCGTCCGATCGGCGTTGAGCCCGCTGGCCGCGCCACGGCCGGCCACCGATGTCGAGGTCGACTTGCGCACCGCGGCGCAGCGGGACGCCGACGCCCTGGTCGAGCTGGCGCAGCGGGCGCTGGGCAGCGGTGAGCTACCGACGGAGGGCGGGGAGCGCCCGCAGGTGGTGGTGACGGTGAGCCTGCCCGTGTTGCAGGGCCTGATCGGCTCGGCATCACTAGCCCTGGGCGGTCCGATCAACGCCGAGATTGCCCGTCGCATCGCCTGTGACGCCGAGCTCATCCCGGTCGTACTCGGCACCCGAGGTGAACCACTCGACGTCGGTCGCGCCAGCCGTACCGTGCCCACGGCGATCCGTCGCGCGGTGGTGTTGCGCGATGGTAGATGTAGCTTTCCGGGCTGTACCGTGCCGGCCCGGTGGTGCGAAATCCATCACGTGATTTTTTGGGCCGACGGGGGCCCGACCAGCTTAGAGAATTGTGTGGCGCTCTGCGGCCGCCATCACCGGCTCATTCACCATTCGGACTGGCACATCGACATGACCCGATGGCATTCCGCAATTTCATCCGCCACCCTGGCTCGGCGGACCAGCGCGCCGCAATCCCCTCCACACCACACCGGATCTTATCCGAATCCGCGAGTAATCAAACGCCAATCAGCTCGCCGGTTATGATCGCGGTCTTTGTGCATCGGTGACCCGCGCTTTCTCCTGCGCGGCGGTGAAAGTGTGGAATCGCTGCCCGCAGCGGTCGGAGCAGAAGAAATAGGTCTGCCCGTCGTGGATGGCGGTGATTGGGGCTGACGCTTTGTCGACCTGCATGCCGCAGACGGGATCCTTGGCGTAGCCGGCGCCGCCGCCGAAACGTTCGCGGTTGCGGTAGAGCCCGTACAGAGCGGCGAAAGCGATCAAGGCGAGGATGTTGAGGATGGTGGTGTAATCCCAGTGCACGCCCTCCATCGCGACCAGCTGCGGGCGGGTGGTAGGCACCAGCCCGGCTGCGCTGAAAAGGTACTCAGTGGCCAGCCCGGCAGCGCTCATCACGGCCCAGAAGACCGCGAGCAGCCGGAGGGTAAGGCGGGTGCCGTAGTAGCG
>DASUVX010000035.1:0-49708 GCA_036378735.1 Pseudonocardiaceae bacterium
ACCAGTGGCTCCTTCGCCCAGATCTGAGAATTCGCGCCGGTGGGCAGCGTCCACCGGTATGTTCTTCCCGATGAGCGGCCGGTCGCTGCGGTGGCGTCGAGCCGCTAGCTGGCCGAGGAGGACATTGTGGTCCATGTCGACCAGGGAATGGTCCAGTCGTAGTAATCGCCGTCTCTGGCCGTGAGCGGCCGGGACGTACCGCTGATTTCGACCGGGTCACCCGGTAAGACTGCGTCGTATACCGCCGCCGCGTTGGCCGGGGATAAATTGACGCAACCGTGCGAGACGTTGGTTTTGCCCTGCTGAGCTACCGACCACGGCGCCGAATGGATGAACTCACCATTGTTTGAAATCCGTACCGCCGACCGCGCTTCAACGTTCTCGTAGTGATATTTCGGGTTGCTCATGTAGAACACCGGAGACTTGCTCATCACGACGTGCGTACCGCTGTGAGTCATCCGACCGGGGTCGGAATCCAGTCCGTAACTGGCCGGATAGTCGGCGACCTGCACGCCGTTGGCGTAGGCCAGTAGCCGGTGCGTACGAGCGTCGCCTCGCAGTATGTAAGACCGGCCGATCGTGAACGTGGTAGCGATGTCCTGGCGGCCGAAGGCACCGTCACCCATGGCCAGCCCGTAAAGCTTCGCGGTCACGCTGATTCGCGTGTTGGGCGCGAAATACGTCTTGGGACGCCAGTGCACCGTGGTGTCGTCCAGCCATGCCCATGCTCCCTCCGTGGGCACTGACAGCTCCACCGACAAGGCGCGTTGCACAGCCGCTCTATCGGTGATCCGGGAACTGAACGTCAGTGCGATCGGCATCGCAATGCCGTAAGTCGCGTGATCCGCGACGTTGAACTGGGCACTGACCAACCGATCGGGGACGACCGTCTGGAACGAGCCGGTGATGGCCCGCGGCAGGTGATCGAGTCCGGTGGCCGTGCCCGACCAGGTATAGGTCTTGGCGTATCCCAGCGGCTCAGTGGTTGTCCAACTAAACCTGTCCGGCGAGAACCGCCCGGCTACTTCCTTGCCTTCCGGATTGGTCAGCGACACCTTGTCCAGGACGCCATTGGTGACCGACACCCGTACCGGCGCGATAGGGCTTACACCGGCGGTGCCATTACTCGGCTGCGTGACGATCTTCGGTGACACGATCGGCACTCCGGGCAGGTCTGACCCACCCGACTGCGCCGGTCCAGCTGGCCGGGCCCCTACCTGGCCATGGGCCATGGGGCTGAATGCCACTGTGATGCCCCCCGTGAGCAGCACAACCGCCGCGAGCACCCATCCCAACAAACGCTTGGGCGAGCCCTGCCGACGGCCACCCGACCTGCCTACCCCTGTCACCGCATCCTCCCGCCGCGTCATCCCGAATCAAGAACGACGCGGCGCGCAATGTGATGTGTCTGGCCATCATGTGAGCGTGACCACTACGGCCATCTCACGCATTGAAAGATGCGGTCAAGCGCCAGGCGCCGGGTACCCATTCAGCCGGCGCGCCCGGCGCGTTGTTACCCATGAATAAGCGGAGTCGATGTTATGTTGGAGCGTTAGGAATCATCGCGCTGCCGCGTCTGGCCCCCCACGCCATACCGCGGTCATGCCCTCCGTGCGCAGCCACACCCTGTCCAGTCGCCTACCGCGGTACTGCTGCAGGCAGCTACCTGAGAGCTCCGGCGAGTAGATGTCGAACACGCTGCCCCGCCGGCCATAGACGAGCACGGCATGACAGTCGACCTCGCCCCAGCCGTTGTCGACGGAGATCCACACCACGCAGCCGCGGTTTAGGGCGCTGGTGATGTCGCCGAGCGTGGGCTGGCGGTGCTCAGCCCGCATCCTGGCGCCGAAGGCGCTCAACTCCTGCGCCGCCAGGCACTCGTGGCGATGCCGCGCCAGCCGATCCGGTGTCCAGTACTCGTCCCATGACAAGTCCCACTCCTGGTGGTAGTAGCGCCTGAGGTAATCAACGCCTTCGCGCAGGAACCGCTCAGGCTCATAGGCACACACCATCTGCAGGGACAGGCCTTGCTGGAGCAGCAAATGCCTGGCGCGGTCGCGCCGCGCTCCGCAATTCGGTTGCCGACCAATCTCGCGATCAACCCACCTGGTGTCCGGGATATCGGTCACCTCGAACACAAACAGAACGTTGGCTACCACGCAGGTCAGGCATGAATTGTCGTCTACCTGGTACAAGTCCAGCGGCCTTCGCTGGCGCATGATCACCGTACGATCCCCCCTCGTCCCACGGGCGAACACTGGTCCAGCCGCCTCTCGACCCCCCACGGACGGCCGGCACGATGTCCTCGAGCACAATCGCAGCACAGGCCAACACGGCCAACCGGTGCCGGGCCACCGAAGCCGTGACCGCGTCCGCCGACAGCGACCGCACACCGACTGGATGCCACCGCTCAGCGACGATTACCGGCTCGATGGTATCTCTGTGTCGCATCCGCAATACCGTGCGAAGCGTGAGCAGTGGCTTCTCGGTAAACATCGACATCATGGATCTACAGGTGACCGACTACGGTCCCGATGCATGCGTCGTGACCGTCACCGGTGAGATTGACGTGGTGACCGCACCGGACCTCGCCGACTGCCTGACCGCGCAGCTAGCCGGAAGTCAGGTCGTGGTGGTGGACCTCGATGGCGTGCGTTTCCTGGGATCTGCTGGAGTGGCTGCGCTGTTCGAGGCCAACGAACTCGCCACCCGCCGAGATCGCGACCTGCAGCTGGTGTCTCACTCCCGAACTGCCAACCTCGCATTGCAGGTCACCGGGCTCAGCACGTGCTTCACCTTCGCCGAGAGTGTGCCGGCCGCCCTCAACCCCGTCCGCTGAGAACCAGGTCCTCTGACACGCGCTCACGCCGTCGAGGACTCCGACGACGGGCTGGACTACCCATCCACAGTGTGCCGGGAGCGGGACTCGAACCCGCATGTCCGTCAGGACAGACGCTTTTGAGGCGCCCGCGTATGCCTATTCCGCCACCCCGGCCAGCAATTACTCAGCGTCAAGCCATCCAAATGCTAGCAGTGCGCAGGCGCCGGGCCGTCGCTGCGTCACGGCCGTCCGGACGGCTGCGCATCCGGCCACCGGGTGGGTGTCGGCGGGATCACTGTTCGAGCTGGTAGAAAACCGCCCCGTCCGGCCCCTGAGATGGCTATCGTGCGAGATCTAGGGGCCCAGCTCTAAGGCGCAGCCGCGAGGGACGGAGGTCTCCAGGCGTGAACCAGCAAACCGACGCGGGTGTGGTAGCCACCGGGATGGAGCGGTCAATGACCGCGCGCCGGGTGCTGGTCGCCGAGGATGAGGCACTGATCCGGCTGGACCTGATCGAGATGCTCTCCGAGGAGGGCTACGTCGTGGTCGGTGAGGCCGCGGACGGCCAGCAGGCTGTCGAGCAGGCCGAGGCGCTACACCCGGATCTGGTGATCATGGACGTGAAGATGCCGAAGATGGACGGCATCGACGCGGCGTCGATCATCGCGGAGCGCCGCCTTGCTCCAGTGGTGATCCTCACTGCGTTCAGCCAGCGCGACCTCGTGGAACGGGCCCGCGACGCCGGCGCGATGGCCTACCTGGTGAAGCCCTTCGGCCGCAGGGATCTGGTGCCCGCGGTAGAGCTCGCCGTGTCGCGCTTTCGCGAGTTGGTCGCTTTGGAGTCGGAGGTAGCGGGCCTGACCGATCGGTTGGAGACCCGCAAAGCGGTCGAGCGTGCCAAGGGCCTGCTGATGGCTCGCCACGGGCTCACCGAGCCCGAGGCGTTCCGCTGGATCCAGCGCAGCGCGATGGACCGCCGGACCACCATGAAGGCGGTGGCTCAAGCCATCCTGGAGAGCCTGTCCTGAGCATCACATCTTCGTCACGACAGGCACCCGGTCCTGCCTATCGGACACCGGCAGCATTACGGTCTGACGATCACGTCGCGGGACGCTGCATGCGGGCGCCCGCATCCAGGTGTCTGTTCTGAGGAGAAAGCATGGCGCAGCGCACCGTTCTCCGTGCGGCGGCTCTCGTCGGCGCGGTGTCGATCGCACTGGCCGGCTGCGGCGGAGGAAACACCACGGCCCAGGGTCCGGCCAGTGGCAGTCCAGCGGCCAAGAAGTGTGAACCCGCACAAGCCAAGGCCAGCGGGCAACCGAGCACCGCACCGTTGAAGATCGGCACACTACTCCCGGAGACCGGCAGCCTGTCATTTCTGGGCCCACCCGAGTTCGCGGCGGTTGACGTAGCGATCAAGGAGATCAACGCGGCCGGCGGGGTGCTGGGCAATCCGGTCGCCAACATCAGGGGTGATTCCGGTGACGACAAGACCGACACCGCGAACCAGACGGTGGATCGCGAACTCGGCCAGGGTGCCCAGGTGATCATCGGGGCTGCCGCGTCCGGGGTGACCAAGCTGGTCATCGACAAGATCACCGGCGCTGGCGTGGTCGAGTTCTCACCGGCCAACACCTCCGACGAGTTCACCTGCTGGCCTGACAAGGGCCTGTACTTCCGGACCGCTCCCCCGGACAAGCTGCAGGCCCAAGCGCTCGCGGCGTTGATGGCCGGTGACGGTGCCCAACGGATCTCGATTCTGGCTCGTAACGACCCGTACGGCAGCGGCCTGGCCAACAACACGGTGGACAACCTGCGGCAGGCCGGCATCCCGCAGAACCAGATACAGAAGATCATCTACGATCCGAATGCGACGTCCTACAACACCGAGATCGACGACGTCCGGCAGTTCAATCCGGACGCGATCGCGGTGATCGGCTTCGACGAGTCGAAGAAGATCCTCACCCGGATGAGCGAGGTGAAGATCGGACCCGGCCAGAAGCTCGTATACGGCACCGACGGCAACATGGGCAACGCTTTGGGTCAAGGTCTGCCGCCGGGGCTGCTCAACGGCATGAAGGGCACCACCCCGCTGACCAGACTGTCGCCCAGCTTCGAGCAGCGAATTAGGGCTGATGACCCCAAGCTGGTGGACACCAACTACGCCGGTGAGGCCTATGACGCCGTCATGATCGTCGCGTTAGCAGCCGAGCGGGCGAAGTCGACCAAGGGAGTGGACATCGCCTCGGAGATCAATGGGATCACCAAGGACGGCGAGAAGTGCACCACTTTCCGTCAGTGCCGGGACATCATCGACAGCGGTGGTAATCCCGATTACGACGGCGTCACCGGCACGCTGGACTTCACCCCCGCCGGCGAGCGCGCCGTAGGCTCCTACGGCATCCTCAAGTTCAACGCCCAGAACAAGATCGACAACGCCACAATCCAATACCGCGTAGTAGGCCGCTGAGCTCGCATTCAGCGGGCTCAGCGGGGTTTCGAGGCACCAGATAGCCCCGCTCAGCCCGCTGCGTGCCCGCTGAGGGTGCCCAGGTAGAGATCGATGACTTTGGGGTCCTTGATCAGGGCTGGGCCGGTGTCGGTGTAGGCGTTGCGGCCCTGGTCCAGCACATAGCCACGGTCGCAGACCTGCAGGCAACGCCGGGCGTTCTGCTCGACCATGACGATGGAGACGCCGGCCGCGTTGATCTTTTTGCAGCGCACGAAGACCTCGTCGGCGAACATCGGCGACAGCCCGGCGGAAGGCTCGTCGAGCAGCAGCACCGAGGGTTCCATCATCAGCGCCCGCCCCATGGCGACCATCTGCCGTTCACCCCCGGACAGGGCGCCGGCTTTGGTCTTGCGCCGCTGTCCCAACAGCGGAAACAGCGCACACACCGAGTCGAACCTGGCAGCGAAGGTGCGCGGTCGCAGGTACACCCCCATTTGCATGTTCTCCTCGATGGTCAGCGAGGAGAACACGTTGTTGGTCTGCGGCACGTAACCCATGCCCATGGTGACCAGGGTGTGTGCCGCGGCCGACGTGACGTCGGCATCGCGCAACGACACCGTGCCACCGCGCACCGGGATGAGCCCGAACATCGCTTTGAGCAGCGTCGACTTCCCCGCACCGTTGGGCCCGATGATGCCGACGATTTCGCCCTTGCGGAGAAAGAAATTGCACTCCTGCAGGATGTTGACGCCGGGCAGGTAGCCGGCAACCAGATCGTCGGCTCGCAACAATGCTCCCCGCGCCAAGTCGCGGTGGCGCTGCGGGGTTGCCGCGAGCTGCGCCGGGGACAACCCGTTGGCAGTTGGGCCATGGCCGGCCGAGTTTGTCACGCT
This sequence comes from Pseudonocardiaceae bacterium, assembly GCA_036378735.1. GTDB lineage: Bacteria > Actinomycetota > Actinomycetes > Mycobacteriales > Pseudonocardiaceae. Next base: position 6,167 of record DASUVX010000035.1, read on the forward strand.
GAGAGGTCCTCACCACGGTGGATGGCCGCTTCGAGCTCGCTGTGGATCTCGGCGGCGAGCACCGCCGTCTGCCCCACCGGGTTGCCCTGCGCGTCGAACTCCAGCGCCTGGTCGTGGTGCGAGCCGAGGTAGGCGTCGACGACTGCCTTGTTGGACGACAACGACTCCGGGCGCCCTTCGGCGATCACCCGGCCCTGCGCCATCACCACCACCCAGTCGCTGATGTCCCGGATGACGTCCATGTCGTGCTCGACGAAGACCACGGTCATGCCGTCCTCACGCAGGGACTTGACGTGCTGCAAGAGGCTTTCGGTGAGCGCGGGATTCACCCCGGCCATCGGTTCGTCGAGCATCACGATGACCGGGTCCATCATCAGTGCCCTAGCCATCTCCAGCAGCTTGCGTTGCCCGCCGGACAGCGTGCCGGCGAGATCGCCGGCCTTGGCGTCCAGCCGGAACCGGGTGAGCAGTTCCATCGCCTTGTCCGTGATCGCTCGCTCCTGGCGTCCCCAAGGGCGCAACAGCGCGCCGAAAAACCGTTCCCCGGCCTGGTTCGGAGCGCCCAGGCGCATGTTGTCCAGCACGGTGAGCTTGGCCAGCGCCTTGGTGAGCTGGAAGGTACGGACCACCCTGCGGCGCGCCACCTGGTGCGGGGCGAGCCTGGACAGCGGCGTGCCGTTGAAAGTCCAGCGGCCCGCGTCAGGCCGGTCGAAGCCGGTGATCAGGTTGAACAGGGTCGTCTTTCCCGCACCGTTCGGGCCGATCAGGCCGGTGATCCAACCCCGCTGGAATTCCAGATGCTCCACGTCGACGGCCCGCAGGCCGCCGAACGAGCGAGTGACCGAATCGATCACCAGTACCGGATCGGGCTTAGGAGCACCAGGCTGCGCGGACACTTCTATGACCGCATGCTCAGCGCGCATCGAGCAGCACCTCACTCCGCTTACCGAAGATTCCCTGCGGCCGGAACACCATCAGCAACACCAAGCCCACTCCTACCAAGATGAAGCGGATAGCACCGACATCCTGATTGTCGATAAAGGAGATCAGCGGGTTACTACCCGCGGTGGCTTGACGCAGGAAATTGTCGGTGATTGACAGCACGAACCAGAAGATCATCGAACCGATCACCGGACCGAACACTCGCGCGGCGCCGCCGATGATGAGCGCCGCATAGGCGAAGAAGGTCTGGGGGGGTGAGTAGAAGTCAGGCGTCAGCGACTGCGTGGTCAGCGCGAGGACGATACCGCCGACCGCACCGAACACCCCGCCCAGCACCAGGGCCTGCATCTTGTAGACGAAGACGTTCTTCCCCAACGCCCGGGCCGCATCCTCGTCCTCCCGGATCGCCTTGAGCACGCGGCCCCAGGGGCTTCGTACCAGCAGGTACACCAGGATCAGCGACAGGGCGACCACCGCCCACCCTACGCAGATCGACCACAGATCCTGGCCCAGGAAACGTATTCCGAAAAAACTGTAAAAGCGGCCGTTGTCGAAGGGAGAAGGTTGACGGAAATCTTGGCCATAGCCGGTGAGGCCCTGGGTTCCTCCGGAGAAGTCAGTCATCGAGGTCGACCGGGTGATCAGCCGCAGGATCTCCGCGGCCGCGATCGTGACGATTGCGAGGTAGTCCGCGCGCAGGCGCAGTGTCGGGATGCCCAGCAACAATGCGAGCGCCACGCCGGCCAATATCCCGACCAGCGCTCCCAACCATAGCGGCAGGCCGAAGTCGACCACCGCGATGCCCATGCCGTACCCACCGACCAGCGCGAAGCCGATCTGACCGAAGTTGAGTAGGCCGGCATAACCGAATTGGATGTTCAGCCCGATCGCCAGCAGCGCAAAGAAGATCGTCGAGGGACCGACCGCGGCCGCGAGACCGTTGGCGAGCAGGGTCGAGATGTCGATCATCCGGTCACCCGATCCGCGCGCGGCTGCCGAGCAGGCCCTGCGGCCTGATCACCAGGATGACGATGAGCACCGCCAGCCCGCCCAGGTACTTGAGGTCGACCGGGATGATCTGGGCGGACACCTGCACCAGCACTCCGACAACCAGGCAACCCACCAGGGCGCCGTAGGCGGTGCCCAGCCCGCCCAGGATCACCCCGGCGAACATGAGCAGCAGGAGATTGAAGCCCATCTCGTACTGCACCGTCCCGCCCAGCTCGGAAAGGCCGAACAGCACGCCGCCCAGCGTCGCCAGCGCCCCGGCGAGGATCCATACGAACAACACGACCCGCTCAACGTTGATACCCGACGAGGCTGCCAGGTCTCGATTGTCGGCCACCGCCCGCATGGCCTTGCCGATCCGGGTGCGTTGCAGCAGCAGCGCGACCCCGACCAGCACAACCAGGCTGATCACGATGGTGGCGAGGTCTTTGTCGGTGATGCGGATGAAACCGTAGTTGCGCTCCACCTGGTTGGTGTAGTCGGCGAACGACTCCGACCGGCCACCGAAATAGACCAGCACCACATAGCGCAGGACGAGCGCCAAACCGATGGAGATCACCAGTTGGGCGATCAGCCCGGCGCGACGGCGCCGCATCGGCCGCCAGATACCCAGATCGTTCGCTGCGCCCAGCGCGGCACCGACCACGATTGCCAGCAAGGTGGCCCAGATCAGTTGCAGCCCGGCGGTGACGTTGAGTGTCCAGGCCACCACGGCTCCGATCGTGACCAGCTCCCCGTGCGCGAAGTTAGTCAACCCGGTCGTTCCGAAGATCAACGACAGCCCTATCCCGGTGATCCCGATGACCAGGCCGAAGCGGATGCCGTCGACGAGTACCCGCACGACTTCGCTGCTCGCCGCGCTCTGCAGGCCGCCACGCTGCGCCCCGAAGCGGAATACGACCAGCGACAAGGTACCCGGAGCCACGTCCCGGACTACCTCACCCTGCAGCACCTCGACGCCCTGCGGCAGGGATCGTTGATCGATCCGGAAGGTGTACCGGCCCGGTCCGGGCACGGTCAGCTCCCAGCGGCCATTACTGTCCGAGGTGGTCGAAGAGACCTGCTGGCCACTGGCGCCGAACACCCGCACCTGGACGGCGGACAGCAGCGTGCCGTCGGCGTTGCGCAGGGTCCCGCTGACCGGTAGACCCTGCTGTTCGGTTGGCTGTTCGGTTGGCGGGGGCTGCGACGGTGTGGGCGGAGTGGGAGGTGGTTGCTGGCCGGCCAGCGCCGGAACGGCCGCCCCGAGCAGCGCGGCGCTCGCGATCACGGCCGCGAGCAGCGCGCGCAACACCACAAGGCTGCGCCGGGCGGATCCGGACTTACCGAACCGCACGCGGTGTGGATCTCCGACCAGGCCTGGTGGTCGCACAGGCGGGTGTCTCCTTCTGCACAGGGTCGGCGGCGGCCCCCGGGATCCGGTGCGACCCCGCCCGCCGACCAAGTGCTCATAGTGAGCTATCGACCGCGCGCCCTCACCAGCAGGGCCCGCTCACCGCGAGCCACGCCGCGCCCGAACACTCGGCGCCACCCGTCCCCGACATGGAGACATATCGGGGGTTCCGGGGACTGATTTACCCCGATATGTCTCCATATCGGGGTAGCTGTCACGGGCGATCGGACCAGTCGGTTGGACGGTCGCGAAGCAGGCAGGTCAGCCGGGCCGTGCAGATCGGCCGCTGCCGCTCGTCGCTGATCCGGATATCGAACGTCGCGACCGTGCGGCCACGGTGCAGCGGCGTGCACACGCCGGTGACCTCACCCTCGATGACCGACCGGTGATGCGAGCAGGACAGCTCGACTCCCACCGGAACCTTGTCCGGCAAGCCCCACAGCCAGCAGGCGACCGAGCCGAGGCTCTCGGCCAGCACCGCATTCGCCCCGCCGTGCAGCAGGCCGAAATACTGGCGATTGTGCGCGACCGGCATGGTCCCGACGACCCGCTCCGGATTCCATTCGGTGATCTTGATGCCCATCCGTTCGATCAGTTGTTCCCCGGCCCAGCGGGCAAGCACCTCACGGGTGCCCGGATCGACTTCAAACGGGACAGCGGGCGTGGCCACGCAGAACCTCCATGACGACTGGCGGGGGGTGCGACCCACTGTATGTGCTCCACACACTGGACTGTCGGTGGTCAGGCCTAGACTCGCTGGCCGTGACGGTTACTCCACCGCGGCTGCTGCTGCTCGATGGCCACTCGCTGGCCTACCGAGCGTTTTTCGCGCTGCCCGCGGAGAATTTCCGCACTTCAACCGGGCAGACGACGAACGCGGTGTACGGCTTCACCTCGATGCTGATCAACCTGCTCCGCGACGAGCAGCCCAGTCATGTCGCCGCGGCGTTCGACGTCTCCCGCAAAACCTTCCGCGCTGAGGCCTACGCGCCCTACAAGGCCAACCGCAGCACCACACCCGACGAGTTTCGCGGCCAGGTGTCACTGATTCATGAGGTGCTTGGCACCCTGGGCATCCCGGTACTGACCAAGGAGAACTACGAGGCCGACGATCTCATCGCGACCCTGGTCACCCGGGCCGAGCCGGCGGGTTTCGAGGTGCTCGTCTGCACCGGTGATCGGGACACCCTGCAGCTGGTCAGCGACCAGGTGACGGTGCTCTACCCGCGCAAAGGCGTGTCGGATCTGACCCGGTTCACCCCCGCCGAGGTAGGCGAGCGCTATGGCCTGACCCCACAGCAGTATCCCGACTACGCCGCGCTACGCGGTGATCCCTCGGACAACCTGCCCGGTATTCCGGGAGTAGGAGACAAGACGGCGGCGAAGTGGGTGCGGGAGTTCGGTTCGCTGGATGCTCTGATCGACCGGGTGGACGAGGTCAAGGGCAAGGCAGGCGATGCGCTGCGCGACAACCTCGCTTCGGTGCTGCTCAACCGCCGGCTCACCGAGCTGGTCCGCAACGTCGACATCCCCGAGCAACCCGCCGACCTGGTGCTCAAACCGTGGGACCGCGACGCAGTGCACCGGCTGTTCGACGAGCTGGAGTTCCGGGTGCTGCGAGACCGGCTGTTCGCCACCCTGAGCACTCCGGAGCCCGAGGCCGAGGAGGGCTTCGAGGTGCGTGGCGGGGTGATCGAGCCAGGCGGGTTGGCGGCCTGGCTGGCGGCGCACGCCGGCGACGGGCGCCGGACCGGGCTTGCTTTCCGGGGCAGTTGGGCGCGGGGAGTCGGTGATCTGGAGAGCCTGGCGCTGGCCACCCCCGACGGCGACGGTGGCTACCTCGATCCGCGCGCGTTGAGTCCCGATGACGAGCGGGCGCTGGCGCAGTGGTTGGCCGACCCGACGGCCCCCAAAGCCGCGCACGACGCCAAGCCGCTACTGCACGCGTTGCAGGCCCGCGACATCACCCTGGCCAGGCTGACCAGCGACACGGCGCTGGCCGCCTACCTGGTCCGGCCCGGCCAGCGTTCCTTCGACCTGGCCGACCTGGTGCTGCGCTACCTGCACCGGGAACTGCGGGTGGAAATCAGCGAGGTCGGCCAGCCGAGCCTGTTCGAGGACGAGGACACCGCCGCGCGGGTGGCCGACGAGATCCTACGGGCCCGTGCCGTGGCCGAGCTGGCCGACGCGCTGGACGCCGAGCTGGACCGGATAGCGGGCCGGCCACTGCTCGCCGACCTGGAGCTACCGCTGCTAGCCGTGCTTGCCGAGCTGGAAGCCGCCGGCATCGCGGTCGACGGTGACGTGCTTGCCGAGTTGGAAGTCGGCTTTGCGGCCGCGGTGAAGCAAGCCGAGCAGGACTGCTTCGGGGTGATCGGACGCGAAGTCAACCTGGGCTCGCCCAAGCAGCTGCAGGTCGTGCTGTTCGACGAGCTGGGCATGCCCAAGACCAAGCGCACCAAGACGGGCTACACCACCGACGCAGACGCGCTCCAGACGCTCTATGAGTCAACCGGGCACCCGTTGCTGGCGCACCTGCTCGCGCACCGCGACGCGACCCGACTCAAGACCACGGTGGACGGGTTGCTGAAAACCGTCGCCGACGACGGGCGGATCCACACCACCTACAACCAGACGATTGCCGCGACGGGACGGCTGTCGTCCACTGAGCCGAACCTGCAGAACATCCCGATCCGTACCGAGTCCGGGCGCCGCATCCGTACCGCCTTCGTGGTCGGCCCGGGCTATTCGGAGCTGATGACGGCCGATTACAGCCAGATCGAGATGCGGATCATGGCGCACCTGTCCGAAGACACCGCGTTGATCGACGCTTTCACCTCGGGCCATGACTTCCACGCCGCCACCGCCGCCCGGGTGTTCGCGGTAGACGCAATAGCGGTCACCGGCGAGCAGCGCGCCAAGATCAAGGCGATGAATTACGGGTTGGCGTACGGCCTGTCCGCCTTCGGTCTGTCCGCCCAGTTGCGCATTTCCACCGAGGAAGCCCGCGAACTGATGGACGAATACTTCGACCGCTTCGGTGGAGTCCGGGACTACCTGCGGTCAATCGTGGAAAAAGCGCGGGTGGACGGCTACACCGCTACCATCATGGGGCGCCGACGGTACCTACCCGACTTGGTCAGCGATAACCGGCAGCGCCGTGAGATGGCTGAACGGATGGCGCTCAACGCGCCGATCCAGGGCAGCGCTGCGGACATCATCAAAGTCGCGATGCTCGGCGTCGCCCGGGCGTTGCGGGCCGAGGGGCTGCGTTCCCGGATGCTGCTGCAAGTCCACGACGAGCTGGTCCTGGAAGTCGCCGACGACGAGCGGGTCGCCCTGGAAGGGCTGGTACGGCGTGAGATGGCGTCGGCGTACGCCCTGCAGGTCCCGCTGGAAGTCTCCGTGGGAGTCGGCCGAAGCTGGGACGACGCAGCGCACTGACAGGCGTGGTCAAGCGGCAGGCGACGGGCACCCTTCAACGGCGACGGCAGCAGAAGATGGCGGTTCCGGGGTACAGCGCACCGCGTAGCGGGCTCCACTGGCCCCACTTCCGGTTCAGCCCGGGCGGCCACTCCGGCTCGACCAGGTCTTCCAGCGTCAGGCCGGCGGCGACGATTTCCCGGACCCGGTCGCCGAGGGTGCGGTGGTGCTCCACGTAGGTGGGCTGCCCGACGTTGTCCACCTCGACGTAGGGGGTGCGGTCGAAATAGGACTGCACCACGGTCAAACCGGCCTCCCCCGGATCATCGGGAAAGATCCAGCGCACCGGATGAGTGACCGCGAAAACCCATCGGCCGCCGGGCCGGAGCACGCGCGCGACCTCTCGCATCACCGCTGCCGAGTCCGCGACGAACGGCACCGCGCCGAACGCCGAGCACGCCAGGTCGAAACTGTGGTCAGCAAAAGGCAATCGCGCGGCGTCGGCCTGCACCAGTGGGACGCAGATTCCGGTTTGCCGGGCCGCGTCCGCCGCATGACGTAGCATTCCCGCCGACAGATCCAGGCCGACGGCCAGCGCGCCCCGATCAGCCAGCCAGCGTGCACACGGCGCCGATCCGCAACCGACCTCCAGCACCCGCCGACCCGTCACCTCGCCCAGCAAGCCGGCGTCCGACTCGCGCAGCCCCTCTGGGCACCACAGAAAGTCCACCAGGCCGAGAAAATCGCCGTGTTCGGCGAGGTAGTCCTCGGCGTCGGCATCCCACCAGCGGCGGTTGGCAGCCACCGTGTCCGCGTCGCTGACCACCCGTTTCACCACGCCGACAGTGCCCAGTGCCGCCTCGGCAGCCTGATGGGACTGCCCATGCCCGGACAGTCCCGTTTGCCACGCGTCTGTCACTGAGGAAGTCTCTCACCTAGAAGCCGGCGCACGCCGGGGGTCGCGTTTGCCGCTCCGACTCCCGCCTGGGTAGGATCGAATTGCGTTGTGGCTGCCTGCTGCCCAGGTTGTCCTAATACCTAGCTGTCCGGGTGAGGATGATCCGTCGCGGTACGCTAATCAGCGCAGCATCACACCCACAGCAGTATCACATCCAAAGCGCTGTCACCACAGTTAAACACGACATCACTACTCGACCCGATCCCTCCGGAGCAACCCACCGCATGTCCACCGACACCACCACCGCCCCGACCACCCAGCAGGTCGCGATCAACGACGTCGGGACGGAGGAGGACTTCCTCGCCGCCATCGACAAAACCATCAAGTACTTCAACGATGGCGATATCGTCGAAGGCACCATCGTCAAAGTCGACCGCGACGAGGTGCTGCTCGACATCGGCTATAAGACCGAGGGCGTGATTCCGTCCCGGGAGCTGTCCATCAAGCACGACGTCGATCCGGCTGAGGTCGTGTCGGTGGGCGATGAGGTGGAGGCCCTCGTTCTCCAGAAGGAGGACAAGGAAGGCCGGCTGATTCTGTCCAAGAAGCGCGCCCAGTACGAGCGTGCCTGGGGCAATATCGAGACCCTCAAAGAGAACGAAGAGCCGGTGCGCGGCACCGTCATCGAGGTGGTGAAGGGTGGCCTGATCCTCGATATCGGGCTACGCGGTTTCCTGCCGGCCTCGCTGGTCGAGATGCGGCGGGTCCGCGATCTACAGCCGTACGTAGGTCGCGAGCTCGAGGCCAAGATCATCGAGTTGGACAAGAACCGGAACAACGTGGTGCTGTCCCGGCGGGCGTGGCTCGAGCAGACCCAATCCGAGGTGCGCAGCGAATTCCTCCACCAACTGGCCAAGGGCCAGGTCCGCAAGGGTGTGGTGTCCTCGATCGTCAATTTCGGCGCCTTCGTGGATCTCGGTGGCGTGGACGGCCTGGTGCACGTCTCCGAGCTGTCCTGGAAGCACATCGATCACCCCAGCGAGGTTGTCGAGGTCGGCCAGGAGGTCACCGTCGAGGTACTCGACGTCGACTTGGACCGCGAGCGGGTGTCGCTGTCGCTCAAGGCCACCCAGGAAGACCCGTGGCGGCAGTTCGCCCGGACTCACCAGATCGGCCAGATCGTGCCCGGCAAGGTCACCAAGCTGGTGCCCTTCGGCGCGTTCGTCCGGGTCGAAGAGGGCATCGAGGGCCTGGTGCACATCTCGGAGCTGTCGCAGCGGCACGTTGAGATTCCCGAGCAGGTTGTGCAGGTCGGCGATGACGTGATGGTCAAGGTCATCGACATCGACCTGGATCGCCGGCGGATCTCGCTGTCGCTCAAGCAGGCCAACGAGGGGCTGTCCCCGGACATGGAGTTCGACCCCACGCAGTACGGCATGACCGCCGAGTACGACAGCGAGGGCAACTACATCTACCCCGAGGGCTTCGACCCGGAGACCAACGACTGGCTCGAGGGTTACGACAAGCAACGCCAGGAGTGGGAGCGCGCCTACGCCGAAGCCCAGATCCGCTTCGAGCAGCACCGCAAGCAGGTGACCAAGGCGTCGGAGGCCGAGTCCGAGGCGCCCGAGGACCAGAATTACTCCTCGTCAGCTGCTGCCGAGACACCCACCCCCAACGATGCCGGCTCGGGATCGCTGGCCAGTGACGAGCAGCTGGCGGCGCTACGGGAAAAGCTCTCCGGGGGCGTGTAGCTCGCTCGTCCCGCGCCCCGATGCTGCGGGTAGGGCTGACCGGTGGGATCGGATCCGGTAAGTCGATGGTCGCTGCGCGGCTCGCGCGATGCGGGGCGTGGATCATCGACTCGGACCGGATCGCCCGCGAGGTCGTCGCGTTCGGCACTCCGGGGCTGCGTGCGGTAGTCGACGAGTTCGGCGACGAGATTCTCGGCAGGGACGGCACACTGGACCGGCCGGCGCTGGCGGCCCGGGTGTTCGACGACGACGCCGCCCGGGGTCGGCTCAACGCCATCGTGCACCCGCTGGTCGCGGCCCGGTCCACGGAGCTGGTCGCGGCCGCGCCGCCCGACGCCATTGTGGTGCACGACATCCCGCTACTGGTCGAGAACCACATGGCAGCCCGGTTCCAGCTGGTGGTCGTAGTGCACACGGATGCCGCGGTACGGTTGCGGCGGTTGGTCGAGCAGCGTGGCATGACCCCGCAAGACGCGGCCGCGCGGATCGCCGCGCAGGCTACCGACGCTCAGCGCCAGGCGGCCGCGGACGTGTGGCTCGACAACAGCGCGAGCCCGCAGCACACGTTCGCGGCCGTGGATCGGCTATCGGCGCAGCGACTGGTGCCCTTCGAGGCCAACCTGCGACATCGCCGCGCGGCCGAGCGCCCGAGAAGTCCGGTGCTGGTGGCGCCGGACGCCAGCTGGCCACACCAAGCGCGGCGGCTAATCGCCCGGATCGCCAGGATATTAGGCGGGCGGGCGCACCGGATTGATCACATCGGCTCGACGGCGGTGCCCGGTTTGGACGCCAAGGATGTGCTGGACGTGCAGGTCGTCGTCGCCGGCCTGGCCGGGGCGGCCCAGCTCGCTGATGATCTGATCGGCACCGGTTTGGTCAGGCGACACGGTCGGTGGTGGGACAATGCCCGCGACGGCACGGCGTGGGACAAGGCGGTGGCGACCAACGCTGACCCGGGTCGAGCAGTCAACTGCCACATCCGGCCTGCCGACTCCCCCGCCTGGCGGGAGGCGCTGCTACTGCGGGACTGGCTACGTGCCCACCCATCCGGTGTCGTCGACTACGCCCATCTCAAGCACCGGTTAGCGGCGCAGCGATGGGACAGCACCGACGCCTACGCCCAGGCCAAAACCCCGTTCATCCGCGGTGCGCTAGATCGAGCCGAGCAATGGGCGCAGCGCACCGGATGGCGGCCGGCCTGAAGGGCAGCTCAGCGCCGGCTCCAGGTCGGCCGCATCCCCACCGTCGACAGCCAACGGTCCAACAGGTAGCCGTGCCGAGCCAGACCGTCCACGGTCCGGTAGGTGGTGGCCAGCGCGGTCTGCGCGGTAACCGGATCGAGCAGGCCGGCCAGGACCGCGTCGAGCAACTCGTCGGTGTCGACCACGTCCACCCCGCGGCCGGGACGCACGATGAGATCCAGGTAGTGGTCTTCGGTGCGCCAGCAGCGAGCATCGATGTCGATGTCAATACTGACGACGTCGATGTAGAAGTGGTCCTGCCACTCATGGCCGGCGGAATAGCACCAATCAGTGATCCGCAACCCAAGCTCAGGTAGTAACCAGGACTCCAGCGAGCGAATGGACCGATGACCGATGACGTCGCGCGCAAGGTAGAGGCCGAACGGCTCGATGCGGTACTCGCGGACCGCGCGAACGATTCCCTTCGGATCGGTGTTGGTCATGGCCTCCAGATCGAAGACTTCGGTCTTGGGAGGATGAATGTGGGGGGCGGTCTCGGCTTCCAATCTGCGCGGGGCCGTCATAGCGCTCGACCTTACGGTAATGCCGAGCGTCCAACTGTGGCTCCCCCTGGCAGCGCATGCTGCATCGCTGGCGCACCTGGAAAACCTGTCGCGGAGAGGACCTCTGCGGTGAGTAACGCGCGTGGCGACCGCGTGCTTGATGTGATCGTGGTTCGGCGCGCTGGCGTGCTGCTGCGGCCCGACGGGCATACCGGTTGGGTCGGGCCGGACGACTCGACGGAGTCCGCCGCAAGCCTGCTACAGGCGCTTGCCGGGTGGCTCGACGCGATGCCGACCACATGGTTCGGGTCCGGCGCAGACTGTCAGAGTGGCGGCCTACCCTCGATGACATGACCAAAGCTGCCGCCGTCAAACGCGACCTGCTCCCACACTCGGAGTTCCGGCCACTCGCCAAGACTTCCCGGGCGCCGGGTCGGTTTCACATGGTCAGCGACTACGCACCCGCCGGCGACCAACCAGCCGCAATCGACGAGCTCGAGCGCCGGATCACCGCGGGTGAGCGCGACGTCGTGCTGCTGGGCGCCACCGGGACGGGTAAGTCGGCCACCACCGCCTGGCTCATCGAGCGGGTGCAGCGACCGGCGCTGGTGATGGCGCCGAACAAGACCCTCGCCGCGCAGCTGGCCCATGAGCTACGGGACTACTTCCCGGACAACGCGGTCGAGTATTTCGTCTCTTACTACGACTACTACCAGCCCGAGGCTTACGTCCCGCAGACCGACACCTACATCGAGAAGGACTCGTCGATCAACGACGACGTGGAGCGGTTACGGCATTCCGCCACGATGTCGCTGCTCACCCGCCGCGACGTCGTCGTCGTCGCCTCGGTGTCGTGCATCTTCGGTCTCGGCACCCCGCAGGAATACCTGAAGGGGTCGATCCACGTGCCGGTCGGTGCCGAGGTGGGTCGTGACGCGCTGCTACGGGCCCTGGTCGACATCCAGTACACCCGCAACGATCTCGCCTTCGCCCGCGGCACATTCCGGGTCCGCGGTGACACCGTCGAGGTCATCCCCGCCTACGAGGAGCTGGCGGTTCGCATCGACTTCTTCGGTGACGAGGTCGAGGCGCTGTACTACCTGCACCCGCTTACCGGGGAGGTGGTCCGGGAGGTGCCCGAGCTACGGATCTTCCCGGCCACCCACTATGTGGCCGGCCCTGAGCGGATGGAACGCGCTATCGCGGGTATCGGAGCAGAACTGGAGGAGCAGCTGGCCAAGCTGGACAAGCAGGGCAAGCTGCTGGAAGCCCAGCGGCTGCGGATGCGCACCCAGTACGACGTCGAGATGATGCGCCAGGTCGGATTCTGCTCCGGCATCGAGAACTACTCGCGGCATATCGATGGGCGCCCGGCGGGCTCGGCCCCCGCCACCCTGCTGGATTACTTCCCGGAGGACTTCCTGCTGGTCATCGACGAGTCGCACGTCACCGTCCCGCAGATCGGCGGGATGTACGAGGGCGACGCCTCCCGCAAGCGCACACTGGTGGAGCACGGGTTCCGGTTGCCCTCAGCGCTGGACAACCGGCCGTTGACGTGGGAGGAGTTCCAGGATCGGATCGGCCAGACGGTGTACCTGTCCGCGACGCCCGGGCCCTACGAGATGGCCCAAGCCGGCGGCGAGTTCGTCGAGCAGGTGATCCGCCCGACCGGCCTGGTGGACCCCGAGGTGGTGGTGAAACCCACCAAGGGTCAGATCGATGACCTGGTGCACGAGGTGCGAATCCGCGCCGAGCGAAACGAGCGGGTGCTCGTCACCACATTGACCAAGAAGATGGCCGAGGACCTCACCGACTACCTGCTCGAGCTGGGCGTCCGGGTGCGCTACCTGCATTCCGAGGTGGACACGCTGCGCCGGGTGGAGCTGCTGCGGCAGTTGCGGCTGGGTGAGTTCGATGTGCTGGTCGGGATCAACCTGCTGCGTGAGGGCTTGGACCTCCCCGAAGTTTCCCTGGTCGCAATCCTGGACGCTGACAAGGAAGGCTTCCTGCGCAGCGGGACTTCGCTGATCCAGACCATCGGTCGGGCGGCCCGCAACGTGTCCGGCGAGGTGCACATGTACGCCGACACCGTCACCGACTCGATGCGCCGGGCCATCGACGAAACCAACCGGCGGCGAGCCAAGCAGGTCGCATTCAACACCGAACACGGCGTGGACCCGCAACCGCTCCGCAAAAAGATCAACGACATTCTGGAGCGCGTTTACGCCGAGGCTAGCGACACTGCGGACACCGTTGCGGTCGGCGGATCGGGCCGCAACGCCTCCCGGGGCAAGCGCGCCGCCGGCGAGCCGGGCCGGGCCCGCAGCAGTGCAGGCGTGCTGGAGGGTCGGGACACCTCGTCGATGCCCCGCGCCGAGCTGGCGGATCTGGTGCAGCAACTCACTGACCAGATGATGGGTGCCGCCCGCGAGCTGCAGTTCGAACTGGCCGCCCGGCTGCGCGACGAAATCGCCGATCTCAAAAAGGAACTCCGCGGCATGGACATCGCCGGCATCCGCTAGTGGGCCGCCCTTCAAGTACCGCCAACCCACCGCCCGGGCGTCGCTAACTACCACCAACCCCGCGAGTTGACTGCGGCCCGGGATTGCGGTGGCTTACGCGGCATGGTTGCCTGCCGGGGATGCAAGTGATTCCTTCCGGCGACTACCTGAAGTTGCGGCGGTGGTTCCTTCCTGAGCGGCCAGGATCATTGGTGTGGGCGCATGTGGTGCACACCGGTCGCGGCCGGTGTTTGGTCGATCGATGGCCGAATCCGCGAACCGTGGTTGCCGAGGTCGCCGGCAATTACAGCCTGCGAGGAGACCCCGCGTATCTCGACGATGACGCCGAGTCGATTGCCGGCTTCGTTGAAGCCCCAGCGGAGTTCTTCCCGGTGCTGCGCCGCGTGGACCCCGACCTCATCGTGTGGGAACAGGTGGTGTTCGAGCTAACGGGGCAGGTCTGCCGCCCACCAGAGGCGACAGCGGTGCCGCGCCGCCTCACGACGGTTGACGCGGACGCCGTCGCCGGGCTCGCGGAGGAGATCAGCTGGATCTCGAAAACGCTAGGCGGGCCTACTGGACTTGCCGCCAGTGGTCTGGGCTGGGGAGCGTTCATGGGCGACGAGTTGGCCTCGGTGGCAGTTCCCTTCTTCCTCGGTGAATACCACGAGGACATCGGCGTGGTCACGGAGCGGGCCTGCCGTCGTCAAGGCTTGTCCACCGCCTGCGCCCGCCGCATTAGTCACCGATATCCGCGCGCGACGACGGCTACCCACCTGGACAACGTCACGCCAGAACATGGCCAGTGTGGGCGTGGCTGGCCGGCTCGGTTTCCGGCAGGTTCGCGAGGATCGGCTGTATGTGCTGCGGACGCCGGTCCCAGGGTCGGACGAGTGAGTTTCACGTGCGCAGAGCTTGCCGTCCACGTCCGTGTGGTCGGAGCGTCGCTAGCGCGGCAGTCTCAGCAGGCCTTCCTGCACCACATTGGCGATCAGTTTGCCATCGCGGCTGAAGAACCGTCCGGTCGCCAACCCGCGCCCTCCCGCCGCTGAGGGGGAGGTGTAGTCGCACAGCACCCAGTCGTCGGCCCGGAACGGGCGGTGAAACCACATCGCATGGTCCAGGCTGGCGGCCATCACGTCTTGACCCAACGCGTGGCCGTGCGCAGCACCCACCGACCAGAGCAGCGTCAGATCTGAGGCGTAGGCAAGCACGCAGATATGCAGCAAAGCGTCGTCGGGCAAGGCGCCGTCAGCGCGCATCCACAGCTGGTCACACACCGGCGGCCCGGTCCGCCGCCGCACGCTGGAAGCCCAGATCGGCGGGGTGATGAAGCGCAAGTCGAAGGCCCGGGGCCACTGGGTGATCGGCGCCGCGGTTTCACCGCTACGTCGCGCCCAACTCGCCCAGTCATCGAGCAGCTCCGGCGGCGGCACCTCAGGCATCTCATCGGCATGTTCGAGACCCACCTCCGGGAGCTGGAACGACGCGGACAACACAAAGATCGCTTCGCCGTGCTGGATCGCCACCACGCGCCGGGTGGTGAACGACCGCCCATCGCGGATCCGGTCAACGTTGTAGACGATCGGCACCCGCGGGTCACCGGGCCGGACGAAGTAGGCGTGCAGGGAGTGCACGCGGCGCTCGACGGGGACGGTCCGACCGGCCGCGATCAGCGCCTGGCCCGCGACCTGCCCACCGAAGACCCGCACGTGGGGATGCGTAGGACTCACCCCGCGGAAGATGTTGTCCTCGATACGTTCGAGGTCCAGCAAGGCCACCAGACTGTCCAGCACAGGCTGGCCGCGCGGTACCCCGTCGGCCGCCCGCGGAGCGTCGTCCGGCTGCCATGCAGCGTCGGCAGGGTCAGCCAAGATCCTCCTCACCCAGGCGGTGCACCCGGATGAGGTTAGTCGAGCCCACCGTGCCGGGAGGGGATCCCGCCACGATTACCACCAGATCGCCTCGCTGGTAACGGCCGATCGACAGCATCGCCTGGTCCACCTGCCGGACCATCGCATCGGTGGTCTCGACCCGGGCCACCAGGAACGTCTCGGTTCCCCAGGTCAGGGCGAGCTGGTTGCGGACGGGCGCTTCTGGGGTGAACGCCAGCAGCGGCAGCTGGGTGTGCAGCCGGGCCAGCCGGCGAACGGTGTCACCGGACTGCGTGAATGCCACCAGCGCCTTGGCCTCGAGCTGCTCGCCGATGTTGCGCGCTGCGTACGACAGCACACCCCGCTTGGTCCGTGGCACATGGTTCAGCGGCGGGACATGGGGCGAGCCGGTCTCCACGGCCTCCACGATCCGGCTCATGGTTTTCACTGACTCGATGGGGTAACGACCAACGCTGGTCTCCCCGGACAGCATCACCGCGTCGGTACCGTCGAGCACCGCGTTGGCCACGTCGGAGGCCTCCGCCCGGGTCGGCCGGGCATTGCCGATCATGGAATCGAGCATCTGGGTGGCCACGATGATCGGCTTGGCGTTTTCCCGGGCCACCTGAATGGCCCGCTTCTGCACCAGCGGCACGTTCTCCAAGGGCAACTCCACCCCCAGGTCGCCCCGCGCCACCATCACTCCGTCGAAGGCCAGCACGATCGCCTCGAGATTGTCCACCGCCTCGGGCTTCTCCAGCTTGGCGATCACCGGCAGCCGGCCGCCCGGCACCGCGTCCATCGTGCGGTGCACCAGGTCAATGTCAGCCGGCGACCGGACGAACGACAACGCCACCAGATCGACCCGCAACCGCAGCGCGAACTCGAGATCGGCGATGTCCTTATCGGACATCGCCGGCACGGACACATTCATCCCGGGCAGCGACAGGCCCTTGTGGTCGCTGACCACACCTCCCTCGATGACCTCGCAGACCACCTCGATGTCCTCGACCTTGCGCACCAGCAGAGCGATCTTGCCGTCGTCCACCAGCAAGGTGTCACCTTCGCGGGCATCTTTGGCCAGCCCTGTATAGGTGGTCGAGACTCGGTCGTGGGTGCCGGGCACGTCTTCGACGGTCACTCGCACCTCATCCCCGGTGCGCCACTGCACCGGACCGGTCGCGAAGCGACCCAACCGGATCTTGGGGCCCTGCAGATCGGCGAGGATCCCCACCGCCCGACCAGCCTCGTCACTGGCCTCCCGGACCATCGAGAAGACCCGCGCATGATCAGCGTGGCTGCCGTGGCTGAAGTTGAGGCGAGCAACATCCATCCCGGCCCACACCAGCTCCCGGATCTTCTCCGGGGTCGCGGTGACCGGCCCGATCGTACAAACGATCTTCGCTCGTCGGCTCATAGTCGGACACACTATCGCTGCATACGGATCGATCCGATGGCCGTCGGGTGTCCGGTGAATGGCTAGCTCTCGGTCGCTCCGACGTGCCTGTCCAACCACTCGGTCAGTGGCCGGGTGATGCGCCAGCCGTCCCGGACCCGATCCAGGCAGGCACGCTGGTGTAACACCTCATCCGGCGGCCAGGACCGCCACAGGTACAGCGAGCGGTGCCGTAGCAAGTCCAGCCGCGGGTGATCGGCCGCGCTACCTCGGGGCCGCGAGCGCAGCAGGTCACCACCACGCTGCATCCCGGTGCTGCCACCGGGAATCGCCTCGAGCAGATGTCGCAGATCTTCGCCGCTACGCTCGGCGTCCACCGCCATCCGGTAGCGGGCGAGCTGGTCGGCAGACCAGTGGTAGGCGCCGCCCGCGACGAGCAGCCCGTCGGCCCCCAGCTGGGTGTAGAAGGCCGCACCGGGCACCTGGATCACGGCGCCGCAGTGCGTTTTGTACGGGCTCTTGTCGCTGCTGAACCGCACGTCACGGTGCGGGCGGAAGATCTTCCCGGTGCCGAACTCCCGCTCGAGCTCATCCAGCAACGCCAGCATCGGAGTATGGATCTGATCGTCGTAGACGGCCTTGTGGTCGCTCCAGTAGGCCTTCGAGTTGTCCGCCGCCAACCCCTCGTAGAAGTCGACCGCGTGCTCGCCGAACCCGTCGAAACGCATCGCCGCATGCTAGCGGCGCTGGTTGCGGCTAAGCGGCCAGCGCCGGCTCTTTGCGCTCGGCGAGCTTTTCCGGATCTTCCCTACCCCGGGGGGCCATCGTCAGGTAGGCCACCGCGCCGATGAACACCACCGCTGAGGTGATCACGTTGATGCGCAGTCCGAGGACCATCGTTGCCGGGTCCGCGCGCATCAGCTCGATCCAGAACCGGCCGGCGGTGTAGCCCGCGACGTAGAGCGCGAACGCGCGCCCATGGCCGAGCCGGAAACGGCGATCAGCCCACACGACCAGCGCCGCGACGCCCAGATTCCAGATCATCTCGTAGAGGAAGGTCGGGTGCACGATCTCTACCGGTGGGCCCTGCGCGATCCCGTTGAGGGGATCGGGCATGCCGGTGGCCGGATTCACCCGATCGCGGATCTCCAAGCCCCACGGCAGCGAGGTCGGACCGCCGTAGAGCTCTTGATTGAAGTAGTTGCCCAGCCGGCCGATCGCCTGTGCGGCGACGATGGCCGGCGCGGCGGCGTCGGCCATCGCGGGCATCGGGATGCCCCGCCGGCGGCAGCCGATCCAGGCACCGACGGCTCCGAGCGCGATCGCCCCCCAGATACCGAGGCCACCCTTCCAGACCTCCAGCGCAGCGATCGGGTCTCCGCCCGGGCCGAAGTACTTCTGCCAGTCCGTGGCCACGTGGTAGAGGCGGCCGCCCACCAGGCCGAACGGCACTGCGAATACCGCGATGTCGGTCACCGCACCGGCTTGACCGCCCCGAGCTTGCCAGCGTCGTTCGGCCCACAGGATCGCCACGATGATCGCGGCAATGATGCACAGCGCGTAAGCGCGGATCGGCACCGGCCCCAGATACCAGACTCCCCGATCCGGGCTAGGAATCGAGTTGAAAAACATCGCGGTGAGCACGGCGACACGGTATCTCCCGCCCAAACGGCGCAATCAACGGGCTCAACGTGGCTATCGGACCCCCGATAGGCACGCTGAGCCCGCTCGATGCGGACGGTGGGACAGTGGTCAGGCGGGTTGGGGGGCGTGGCGGCGGACGCCGGTGGCAAGGTCAGTGGCCAGCGCGCGCACGCCTGCCTCGCCATCCTGCGCGGCGGTGACGAACGCGGAGCCGACGATCACGGCGTCGGCGAACGCCGCTACCTCGGCGGCCTGCGCGCCGTTGCGCACCCCGAGCCCGACACCGACCGGCAGTCCCGGCGCGAGCTCCCGCACCCGGCTGACCAGCGTTCCCGCCGCGCTACTCACCACGTCCCGGGCGCCGGTCACGCCCATCACGGAACTGGCATACAGAAATCCGCGGCTGGCCACAGCGGTGTCTGCGATCCGCTGGTCGGTCGAGGATGGGGCGACGAGGAAAATCCGGTCCAGGTCGTGCGCTTGGGCCGCGCCCAGCCAGTCGTGCGCCTCGTCGGGAATCAGATCCGGAGTGATGACGCCGAGTCCCCCGGCCGCGGCGAGGTCCCGGGCGAAGGCGTGCACGCCGTAGCGGTGCACCGGGTTCCAGTAGGTCATCACCACGGCCCGCCCACCGGCCCCTGCGATTGACTCAACGACTGCCAGCACGTCTCGCAGCCGTACCCCGCCGCGAAGGGCTGCGTCCGCGGCGGCCTGGATGGTCGGCCCGTCCAGCACCGGATCGGAGTAGGGCACGCCGACCTCGACCAAGTCGCAGCCGCCGTCCAGCATGGCTTGCAGCAGCGCCCGTGAGCCGTCCACGGTCGGGTAGCCGGCGGGCAGGTAGCCGACCAGAGCGGCCCGATGGTCGGCGCCGCAGGCCTCGAACAGCGCCGCCAGCCGCGCAATCATAATGCCGCCTCCGCGGGAAAAAGTACGTCGGCGGTCACTGTTGTCCATCCAGCAGGTTGAACCACTTCACCGCGGTATCCACGTCCTTGTCACCTCGGCCGGACAGATTGACCAGCAACAACGCCCCATCCCGCAGTTCAGCACCGAGCTGCAGCGCCCCGGCCACGGCGTGCGCCGACTCGATCGCCGGGATTATCCCTTCGGTGCGGGACAGCAGCTGGAAGGCCTCCATCGCCTGCGCATCTGTGATCGGCCGGTACTCGGCACGCCCGGTGTCCTTGAGCCAGGAATGCTCGGGGCCGACCCCGGGGTAGTCCAGCCCAGCCGAGATCGAATGCGTCTCGATGGTCTGCCCGTCGGAGTCCTGCAGCAGGTAGGACAGCGCTCCATGCAGCATCCCGGGCTCTCCGGCGGACAGCGTCGCCGCGTGCCGTCCGGTGTCCACGCCGTCGCCGGCCGCCTCGAAGCCGACCAGGCGTACGTCCGGGTCGCCGATGAAGGGGTGGAAGATGCCGATCGCGTTGGAGCCGCCACCGACGCACGCCGCCACCGCGTCGGGCAACCGGCCGAAACGGGACAGCATCTGCGCGCGGGCCTCCAAGCCGATCACCCGGTGGAAATCGCGCACCATGACCGGGAACGGGTGCGGCCCGGCGACCGTGCCCAGCAGGTAATGGGTGGTGTCCACGTTGGTCACCCAGTCCCGCAGCGCCTCGTTGATGGCGTCTTTCAACGTGCGCGATCCCGTCTTGACGGGCACCACCTCGGCGCCGAGCAGCCGCATCCGAGCAACGTTGAGCGCTTGGCGCTGGGTGTCTACCTCGCCCATGTAGACCACACACTCGAGCCCGAGCAGCGCGCATGCGGTCGCGGTGGCGACGCCATGCTGGCCCGCGCCGGTCTCCGCGATCACCCGCGGCTTGCCCATCCGCTCGGTGAGCAGCGCTTGACCCAACACATTGTTGATCTTGTGGGAACCGGTGTGGTTGAGGTCTTCGCGCTTGAGCACGATGCGGGCGCCACCGGCGTGCTCGGACAGCCGGGGCGTCTCAGTGATCGGCGACGGGCGGCCGGTGTAGTCGGCGAGCAGGCCGGCCAGCCGGGCGGTGAACTCCGGGTCGGACCGGGCGGCGGTATAGGCGGCGGTGAGCTCGTCGAGGGCCGCGATGAGCGCCTCGGGCACGAACCGGCCGCCGTAGGCTCCGAAGTGACCGCGGGCGTCGGGCTGAGCCACGCTCACCGAGGATTGGGTGCTGACCATGTTCGTCATGGGGCGCATCACCGGACCGGCTTGGGACAGGCCGGGTGCGACCCTGCGGTGACCAGCTGGATGACCGCGGCCTTCGGGTCGCCGCTAGTCACCAGACCCTCACCGACGAGCACCGCATCGGCACCCGCACCGGCGTAGGCCATCAAATCGGCTGGCCCGCGCACTCCGGACTCGGCGACCCGCAGCACATCGGGCGGCAGCCCGGGGGCGATCTTGCTGAACACCGCCGGGTTGACGTCCAGCGTGTGCAGGTCGCGAGCGTTGACTCCGATCAGGGTCGCGCCGGCCTCCAGCGCGCGGTCGGCCTCCTCGGCGGTGTGCACCTCGACCAGCGCCGCCATCCCCAACGACTCGACCCGGTCCACCAGGGCGACCAGCGCATTCTGTTCCAACGCCGCGACGATCAGCAGCACCACGTCCGCGCCGTGCGCCCGGGCTTCATGCACCTGGTAGGGGCTGACGATGAAGTCCTTGCGCAAGACCGGGACGCCCACCACCGCACGGACGGCATCCAGATCGGCCAGCGACCCTCCGAAGCGTCGGCCTTCAGTGAGCACACTGATCATGCGGGCGCCGGCCTCGGCGTAATCAGCGGCGAGCGCGGCCGGGTCCGGGATGTCGGCCAGGATCCCCTTGGACGGGCTGCGGCGCTTCACCTCCGCAATGACGCCGATTCCGGGACTCCGCAACGCGGCCAGCGCATCCCGGGGAGCCGGCACCCGGGAGGCGCGCCGCTTGATCTCGGTGAATTCGACCGCGGCTTCGCGGGCCGCGAGGTCGACTCGAACCCCTTCGAGGATCGCTTCCAGGACGCTCAAACCTCTCCCCTTCCGCCCCCATGCGCAGCCGGGTATCGATGCTAGCTGCGGCGTGGTCGGCGTCACCTCACCGGGGGTGTCCTGGGGAGGTGGGGTCCTCGCCGGCGTCCATGCGCTCCCAGAATCGCCCGTCATCCGGGGGTACCCGGCCGTCCGATCGGGCTACCGGCGCCTGGTAACGGCGACCCAGCCGAGGCATCCGGTGTCCCCATCCGATCAGCGCGACGCCGGCCGCAGCGAGCAGCGCCACCCCCGCCGCGGCCAGTACCGGGCCCGCGAACGCTGCCGTGGCCGACCCGACCGGAACCGACCGGGCGGGCCGCTGCGCCGCGGACATGGCGACCCCGGTCAGCCACCGCGCGTCGAACACGTGCAGCACTGCGACCGTCAGTGGCACCGCCGCACCGAGCAGCAACGCGCCGAGCAGCCATCGCACCCGTCCACCAGTGGCCAGCACCGCGGCCACCGCCGCGAGGGCGACAGCCGCCAATGGGCCCAGCGCCGGCAGCACCTCCGAGCCGGCCAACCGCACCGCGACGATCCCCCGCAGCGGCGTCTGCACCTCGATCTGCGCCCAGCGCAGCGCGGCCGCGCCGCCGAGCGCCGCCGAGGCAGCAATCAGCGCCGCGATGGTGGCCAGCAGCGCGCGGCGCGACGCCGGGCGGTCAGGCACGCAGCGACTCGGCGGTTTCCCCGGTGGCCAGGCGCAAGGTGCCGGCAGCGGCGATGGCGGCCAGTACCGCACCTGCCTTGTTCAGGCACTCGGCGTCTTCGGCCACCGGGTCGGAGTCAGCGACGATGCCCCCACCGGCCTGCACGTAGGCCACTCCGTTGCGGATCACCGCGGTGCGGATGGCGATGGCGGTGTCGGCGTCTCCGGCGAAATCCAGATAACCGACCACTCCCCCGTACACGCCCCGCCGGGTGGGCTCGAGCTCCTCGATGAGCTCCATCGCCCGTGGCTTGGGTGCCCCGGACAGCGTCCCGGCCGGAAAGCAGGCGGCCACCGCGTCGAACGCGGTGTGTCCGGGCGCCAACTGACCGGTGACCGTGGAAACCAGATGCATGACGTGGCTGTAGCGCTCGACCCGGAAGAAGTCGGTGACATGCACCGAACCTGGCCGGCACACCCGGCCGACATCATTGCGACCGAGATCGACCAGCATCAGATGCTCGGCGCGCTCCTTTTCGTCGATCATCAGGTCCTTCTCCAGCCAGCAGTCCTCGTCCGGATCGGCGCCGCGGGGACGGGTGCCGGCGATCGGGTGCGTGGTGACCTTCCCGTCCCGCACGGTCACCAGCGACTCCGGGCTGCAGCCGACGATGCTGAACTCGTCGAGCGTGAGCAGGTACATGTACGGGCTGGGATTGCTGGTGCGCAGCACCCGGTAGACGTCCAGCGGGTCGGCGTCGGTAGCCATCTCGAAGCGCTGCGACACCACAACTTGGAACGCCTCCCCAGCGCGGATGGCCTCCTTGGCCGTTTCCACTGCCGCGTAGTGCTGCTCCGGGCTGCGGCGGCGCACGAACTCCGGCGCCGGCCGATGAAACACCGCCGCGCTGGCCGGCGCCGGTGTGCACAGCTGCGCGACCATCGCATCCAGCCGGGCGACCGCGTCGTCGTAGGCCTCATCGACGCGATGCGGGGAGTCGTCCCAGTTGATCGCGTTGGCGATCAGCGTGATGGTGCCCTCATGGTGGTCCAGCGCGGCCAGGTCACTGGCCAGCAGCATCACCAGCTCGGGCACCTTGAGGTCGTCGAGGGCCAATTCGGGCAGCCGCTCCAAACGCCGCACGGCGTCATAGCCCAGGTAGCCGACCATCCCGCCGGTCAGCGGCGGCAGGTCGGGAAGCGGCTGGGTGTGCAGCGCCGCAACGGTTGCCCGCAACGCCTCCAACGGGGTGCCCACCCATTCCTGCGCTACCCCAGGAAGCCCTACCGGAGGCTTGCCGCGCCAGACCGTACGGCCACCGGCCTCGGTAAGGGTGGCGGCGCTGTGCACCCCGACGAACGACCAGCGTGACCACGACGAGCCGTTCTCGGCGGACTCGAACAGGAAGGTTCCCGGGCGGCCTTGGGCGAGCTTGCGGTACACCCCCAACGGGGTCTCACCGTCGGCGAGCAACGTCCGGGTCACCGGAATCACCCGGCGATCGGTCGCCAGCGCGCGAAACCGCTCCCGATCCAGCCGTAGTTGCCCTATACCGGTGGCGCGGATACTGACCATGGAGACATTGTGCCCGCCCGTGTCGCCGTTGACTCCAGAGTGTGTTCGGGCATACCTTTTCATCTCTCGTTGAAAAAGGGAGTGAGCGCGTGGCGCAGGAGGGCAGCAGGCAAGCTCGGCCTCGCGGACGCCGTCCGGCCGGGGAGAACACCCGATCGGCGCTGCTCGACGCGGCCAGGGTGGAGTTCACCGAGCGTGGTTTCGACGGCGCTACCGTTCGCTCCATCGCTCAGCGGGCCGGGATGGATCCCGCGATGGTCAACCACTGGTTCGGTGGCAAAGACGCGCTGTTTGTAGCCGCCCTACAGCTGCCGGTCGACCCTGAGGACATCATCCGCAGGGTCCTCGACGGGCCTGCTGAGCAGACTGCCGAGCGTGTTCTGCGCACCTTCCTGTCCGTCTGGGACACCAACGGTGGTGGGGCGCTGACTGCGCTGGTGCGCAGCGTGGCCAGTCACGAAGCAGCCGCCAGGATGATGCGCGAGTTCGTCAGCCGGGTGATTTTCGGTCGCATTGTCTGCGCGGTCGCTCCCGACCAGCCCGAGCTGCGCACGGCGCTGTGCGGCACGCAGATCACGGGTCTGGCGATGGTGCGCTACGTGATCCGCCTCGAGCCACTGGCCTCCGCCGAGCACGACACCGTGGTCGCGGCGATCGCCCCCAACTTGCAGCGGTACCTGACCGGCGCCCTGTAGTTGGGGCTCTTCAAGTACAGCCAACCCCGGTGCAGGACGTCGTTAACCGCTACCAACCGACGGCGACGGGTTGAGCGGACTGCTAAAACACGTCGCTGAGCCGGTGTGGCAGGCGGGGCCGGTCTGGTCGACGAGGAGCAGCACAGCGTCGCCATCGCAATCCAGCCGTACCTCGTGCACCTGTTGAGTGTGCCCGGAGGTCTCGCCCTTGACCCAGTAGCTCTGCCTGCTGCGCGACCAGTAGGTGGCCTTGCCGGTGGTGAGTGTGCGGTGCAGCGCTTCGTCGTCCATCCAGGCCACCATCAGCACTTCACCAGTACCTCGCTGCTGCACCACGGCGCACACCAGCCCGTCGGCGTTGCGCTTGAGCTTGCCCGCGATCTGCGGATCCAGGCCGCTCATCGAACCGTGACTCCCCTGCGGCGTAGGCCGTCTTTGACCTCGCCGATCCGGAGCTGGCCGAAATGGAAGACGCTGGCGGCGAGCACCGCGTCGGCGCCGGCCGCCACCGCGGGCGGAAAGTGTTCCACCTCGCCTGCCCCGCCGCTGGCGATCACGGGGACGGTCACGACGGCGCGGACCGCAGAGATCATTTCAAGGTCGAAGCCGGCCTTGGTGCCGTCGGCGTCCATCGAGTTGAGCAGGATCTCCCCGACGCCCAGCTGCTGGCCTCGCGCCGCCCAGGCCACTGCGTCGATCCCGGTGCCGCGCCGCCCGCCGTGCGTGGTCACCTCGAAACCCGAGGGGGTTGGTGGCTCTCCAAGAGGTACCCGCCGGGCATCCACCGAGAGCACGATGCATTGCGCCCCGAATCGATGGGCGGCCTCGCGCAGCAGCTCCGGGCGGGCTACCGCAGCGGTGTTGATGCTCACCTTGTCCGCGCCGGCCCGCAACAACCGGTCCACATCGGACACCTCGCGGATCCCCCCACCGACGGTGAGCGGGATGAACACGCATTCCGCGGTGCGCCGGACCACCTCATAAGTGGTCTCGCGATCCGTGGCCGATGCCGTGATATCGAGGAAGGTCAGCTCGTCGGCGCCTTGGGCGTCATAGGCGGTGGCCAGCTCGACGGGATCGCCGGCATCCCGTAGGCCGGTGAAGTTCACGCCTTTGACGACCCGTCCGGCGTCGACGTCCAGGCATGGGATCACGCGCACCGCTACGGCCATCCACTCAGCCTAGGCGTGCGCGCATCGGTTCCCGACACGCCGGACAGGGGGACGCGACACGCCGGGCTAGCGGGCGGCGGCCAGGGCGTCGGGGAGGGTGAGGGCGCCGGTGTAGAGCGCCTTGCCGATGATGGCGCCCTCCACGCCTTCGGGGGCCAGCGCGGCCAGGGCGGCCACGTCGGCGGCGCCGGAGACCCCGCCGGAAGCGATCACCGGCGCGTCGGTTCGGGCGCACACCGCGCTGAGCAGTTCCAGGTTCGGGCCGCGCAGCGTGCCGTCTTTGGTGACGTCGGTGACCACGTAGCGCGGGCAACCGTCACCGTCCAGGCGCTCGAGCACCTCCCACAGGTCGCCGCCGGACGAAGTCCAGCCGCGCGCGGCGAGGACGTGCCGGCCGTCGATGATCCGCACATCGAGCCCCACCGCGATCCGCTCGCCGTACTCGGCGATCACCGCGCGGCACCAGGACGGGTTCTCCACCGCGGCGGTGCCCAGGTTGACCCGAGCACACCCGGTGGCCAGCGCACGCTGCAGCGACGCGTCGTCGCGGATACCACCAGACAGCTCCACCGCGATGTCCAGCCGGCCGACGACCTCGGCCAGCAGGTCGGCATTGGAGCCGCGGCCGAAGGCCGCATCGAGATCAACCAAATGAACCCATTCGGCTCCGTCGGCTTGCCACGCCAAGGCGGATTCAACCGGATCGCCGTAGACGGTTTCGGTGCCGGCTTCGCCCTGGGTCAGGCGGACGGTCCGGCCGCCGGCGACGTCGACCGCGGGCAGCAGTACAAAACTCACCGGTCCACCCTAGGCGGCGCCGACTGCGTGAGCTTCAAAGCGTGGCGATCCAGTTCCGCAGCAGGTGCGCGCCCGCATCGCCGGACTTCTCGGGATGGAACTGGGTGGCCCACAGTGGCCCGTTTTCCACCGCAGCCACGAACGGCTCGCCGTGCTCAGCCCAGGTCACCAGCGGCGGGACCAGCGGCGCGGAGCCTTCCAATTCCCAGCGGCGCGCCGCGTAGGAATGCACGAAGTAGAACCGGGTGCCCGCGTCGAGGCCGGCGAACAGCTTCGAGCCGGCCGGTACAGTCACCGTGTTCCACCCCATGTGCGGCAGCACGTCGGCTTTCAGGCGCTCCACGGTCCCGGGCCACTGGTCGCACCCCTCTGTCTGCACCCCGTGCTCGACACCACGGCTGAACAGCACCTGCATCCCCACGCAGATGCCCAAGACCGGCCGCCCACCGGCCAGCCGGCGGCCGATGATCCGATCGCCGCGCACCGCCCGCAGACCGGCCATGCATGCCGCGAAGGCCCCGACCCCGGGCACCACCAGCCCGTCAGCGTTCAGCGCCGCCTCAACATCAGCCGTCACGGCGACCTCGGCACCAGCGCGTCCCACCGCCCGCTGCGCCGACCGCAAATTCCCCGACCCGTAGTCCAGCACCACCACCCGCTTCACTCCCCTACCTTGCCCCAGCCGCATTCAGCAGGCTCAGCGGGGTAAATGAGGTGCCAATAACCCCGCTGAGCCCGCCGAATGCGCCATCCTGGGACGGTGCGCGAGGAAGATTTGATGCGGCATTTGGATGATCTGGTGGCGCGCCGGTATGAGGGGGCGGCGGCGTGGGTGGATCGGGTGGCGGTGTTTGTCCGTGCGGTGCAGTTGCTCGATCCGGTGGTCCGCGGCGTGTTCGCCGAGGCTGACGCGATGTTTCTCGAGCACACCGGGGAGATCACCCGCCACAGCGTCGAGGACAGCGACGGCAGCGTGGGCGAGCATTGGGAGCTGTCCTGGCCCCTGCAACGGAAGGCAGTTTCTCGACACGGCGGCCCGGTCGGGCCCGTGCAGGTGGTCGCCTGGTTCCGGCGCGACTTCAACCACGCCCACCTGCGCGGCTCGACCGCCGGGGACTGGCCGCTGCAGGTGACCACGACCGACGATGCCACCAGGCAGTTACCGATCGTGCGCGCCATCGTCGAGGCGGAACTGCACCAGAAGATCTACGAAGGGCGGTATCCCGTGATGCCGGTGGCGGTACGCAAATACGGACCGCCACCCGACTGAGCCACTCATGTGTGGGCAGCTCGCCAGGCCTCCCAGGTTTCGGGTCGAAGTTTGCCGCGGTCAGGCACAGGGAGGCCGTGAGCGCGGGCCCAGGCACGGACTTCGGCGGTGGTGGGCTCGGGAGCTGTGGGGGCACTGTCTAGCTCGCCGGTGGCGACGCCGATGCGCTGGGCGGCGTGCGGTTCGGCGCAGGCCCAGGCGTGGGCGGCCGCCAGGTACCGGTAGGTCCACTCCTCGGCGAGCGACCGGGTTTCGCAGAACACCACCGGGACGGCAGGCCAGCGGACCTGGAGCTCGGCCAGTCCATCGGCGACCACC
Source organism: Pseudonocardiaceae bacterium (assembly GCA_036378735.1). Taxonomy (GTDB): domain Bacteria; phylum Actinomycetota; class Actinomycetes; order Mycobacteriales; family Pseudonocardiaceae. The sequence goes on from DASUVX010000035.1 coordinate 34,222, forward strand.
GCGGGGCGTACCCGGTCCAGTTTAAAGATCGCCGAGTACCGATCCTCGACGACAACAGCGGCCCGAGGTAGCGCCGCAAGTTGGGTGAGGGCAAAGCGCAGCGTGCCGCTGGTGAGGCTGGACACCAAATCGGGCAGCGATTTGCGCTCCACGGCAGCGACTAACCGACCTTCGACGCTGATGCCGTAATCACCGCAGGGCAGTGCCCGGCGCACATTCTGAACCTGTTGGTTGGCAAAGCGGTAGGGGTACTGCTCATGCGAGTCGACCACAATCTCCAGCTCGGCGATCCCGGCTGCCCGCGCTGTCGGGGTGCGCACCTGAGGGCGGGCCTGCTTGCGGGTGCGCGCCGATTGCCAGAACACCGCGTCGCGGCCACGAGCAGTGGTGAACACGATCTGTGAGCGGTTCTCCCGACCCCGGTCGAGCACCAGATCGATCGCCGCGCCGCGCCGGACGCATGACCGTACGGGCACCTGCTCAACGATCTCCGGGTGCTCGGGCCACTCGGTGAGTTCCACCGGGTAGCAGTACAAAGCTTTGGTTCGCGGCCAGGTTCCCGAAGTGCGAAAAACCATCCCATGCCCCAGCGGAAGGCGCACCAGGTAGGCCAGCCGTGACTCAGGGTCCGGGTTATGGGCGATCAACAGCTCCACGGGTGTCAGTTTGCCCATCCACGGCCTCACACCGCTGCCGCGGCCTTGCGCGCTGCCACCAGAACGGGATCCCACACGGGCGAGAACGGCGGCGCGTAACCGAGGTCCAGGCTGGTCATCTCCTCGACAGTCATCTCGTTCCACAGCGCGACGGCGCACACGTCGATCCGCTTGCCCGAGCCTTCCCGGCCGACGAGCTGCGCACCTAGCAGCCGCCCGGTACCACGCTCGGCGATCATCTTGACGGTGATCGGCACGGCGCCCGGGAAGTAGCCGGCCCGAGTGGTGGAGCGCACCGTCACAGCGACCGGCTCCAATCCCACGTCCCGCGCCTCGCCCTCTCCCAACCCCGTGCGGCCGACCTCGAGATCGCAGATCTTGGTGACCGCGGTGCCGACTACGCCGGGAAAGGTCGCGTAACCACCGCCCAGGTTCGTACCGATCACCCGGCCGTGCTTGTTGGCGTGGGTGCCCAAGGCGACATGCACGCGACGTTGCGAGACGCGATGGAGCACTTCCACGCAGTCGCCGCCGGCCCACACCCCGTCATAGCCGGGCACCTTCATCTGAAAATCCGTGAGCAGCCCACCGTGCTCGCCCAGTGGCAGCCCGGCCACCCGGGCCAGTTCGGTATTCGGCCGCACCCCCAGGCCCAGCACGACGAGCTGCGCCTGAAGCGCGCCGTCCCGGGTGACCACAGCAGATACCCGGCCGCCGGGGCCGGTGTCGAAACCGGTGACCGGGGTACCGGTGAGCACGTCGATGTCCATGCCTTGCATCGCCTCGCGCACCAGCGCGCCCATGTCCGGGTCGAGGGTTGGCATCGGCTCGGGAGCCTGGTCCACCACTGTCACCGCCAAGCCGCGGCGAATCATTGCCTCGGCCATCTCGATGCCGATGTACCCGCCGCCCACCACCACCGCCTGGCGCGGCGAACCGGTCAGGCCGTCCAGTACAGCCGCGCCATCGTCGAGGGTCTGTACGCCGTACACGCCCGGCGCGTCCACTCCCGGCAGGTCCGGGCGCACCGGGACGGCACCGGTGGCCAGTACCAGGTCGTCGAACCCGACCTGGTAGCTCGCGCCGCCATCCAATGGAGCGGCGCGCACGGTGCGGGCATCAATATCGATCTCGGTGATCTCGGTACGCAACCGCAGGTCGATACCGTTAGCTCGGTGCTCGGCTGCGCTGCGGGCAATCAGCGCGTCCGGATCCGGCACGTCCCCCGCCACCCAGTACGGGATGCCGCAAGCCGAATAGGACGTGTGGTGACCGCGCTCGAAGGCCATCACAGTCAACCCGTTGCGCCCGGCGCGTCGCAGCGCTTGGGAGGCCGCGCTCATTCCGGTCGCGTCGGCGCCGACGACCAGCACTCGTGTTGTCATGCGCTCGGTTCTGCGCTTGTCGTGCCGGGCACGCGACCCCACCAGGTCGCGGCGGCTGCGCACGCCGATCTTATTGATCGGCCGCGTTGGGCGCACCTGCCACCGGTCAGACCGTGACGCTGCGCGCGTCGACGGCGACAAGATCACCGAAAGGTGAGCTGCCCAGGCCAACGGCCAGCTTCGTGAAGTAAGAGCAGATCAGAGCAACCAGGCGATGCCGGCGGCGGTGGCCAGTGCCGCGGCGATGCCGAGCGTTCCGGCCAGCAGCCGGGAGGTGCGCCAGACCGAGACCACGCCGCCCAGCAGGAAACCGGCCACGGCCAGCAGCACGAGACCCACCCAGGTCACAGCACGCCTTTGGTGGAGGGCACGCCACCGGCCCGAGGGTCGAGCTCGACGGCGGCCCGCAGCGCCCGGGCCAATGCCTTGTACTGCGCCTCGGTGACGTGGTGCGGGTCTCGACCGTGCAGCACCCGGATGTGCACCGCCAGCTGCGCGTGAAAAGCCAGCGTCTCGAATACGTGCCGGTTGAGCACCATGGGGTAGTTACCGCCGCGGTAGTGACCGCCGACGACGAAACCAGCCAACGCGTCCGGCTCGCCGGTGTGCACGCAGTACGGGCGACCGGACACGTCCACGACGGCGTGCGCCAGGGCCTCATCCATCGGCACCCAGGCATCCCCGAAACGCCGGATGCCCGACTTGTCCCCGAGCGCCTCGCGCAGCGCCTGGCCGAGCACGATGGCGACGTCCTCGACGGTGTGATGCGCGTCGACCTCGACGTCGCCGGTGGCCCGTACGACCAGGTCAAATGCGCCGTGCTTGCCCAGCGAGGTGAGCATGTGGTCGAAGAACGCGATGCCGGTGCTCACCTCGGTGCTCCCGGTGCCGTCGAGGTCCAGTTCGACGAGCACGGTGGATTCCTTGGTCACCCGCTCGATCCGGGCCGTGCGGCTCACTGTTCCTCCTGCGCTAGCACTGCGGCGCTCGCGGCCAGAAACACGTCATTCTCCGCGGGGGTGCCTACGGTGACCCGCAGGTGGCCGGGGATCCCGACGTCGCGGATCAGTACACCGCGGTCGAGGTAGCGCCGCCAAGCGGCCGGCGCGTCGGCGAAGCGTCCGAACAGGACGAAGTTGGCGTCCGAAGGCACCACCTGCGCGCCGAGGTCGCCCAGCGCATTGGCGACCCGCTCCCGCTCGGCCACTAACACCGCCACGGACTCAAGGGTGGACGATCCGTGGCGCAGCGCCGCGCGGGCCGCCACCTGGGTGAGCGCGGACAGGTGGTAGGGCAGCCGCACCAGCAGCAGCGCATCCACCACAGCCGGGGCGGCGGCGAGGTACCCCAGCCGGCCACCCGCGAAAGCGAACGCCTTGCTCATCGTCCGGCAGATCACCAGCCGGTCGGCGAACTGCTCGAGCAACCCGATCGCGCTCGGTCGCGCGCTGAACTCACCGTAGGCCTCGTCAACGACCACGATGCCCGGCGCGGCCTTGACCACCGTCGCGAGGTCGTCGGGCGGTACCGACTGCCCGGTGGGGTTGTTCGGGCTGGTGATGAACAGCACGTCTGGCCGGTGCTGCTCGATGGCCGCCACGGCGCCGGCGGGATCCAGGGAAAAGTCGCTCCGGCGGGGCGCAGGCAGCCACTGCGTCCGGGTACCCGCGGAGATGATGGGGTGCATCGAGTAGGACGGGGTGAAGCCCAGCGCGGTGCGCCCAGGGCCGCCGAAGGCCTGCAGAAGTTGCTGGATGATCTCGTTGGAACCGTTGGCGGCCCACAGGTTCGCGGCGGTCAGCGGCACCCCAGTACGCTTCGCGAGGTAGCCGGCCAGGTCGGTGCGCAGCGCGACGGCATCGCGGTCGGGGTAGCGGTGCAGGTTTCGAGCCGCCTCGCCCACCGCGGCGGCGACGTCGCTGACCAGCCCGGGGGGCGGCGGGTAGGGATTCTCGTTGGTGTTCAGCCGCACCGCCACATCCAGCTGCGGCGCACCGTAGGGCGTGCGCCCGCGCAGCCCCTCCCCCAACGGCAACTCATCAAGCGTCACCCAGCCCCCCACCCCGTCCCCCTTTCCCCGACATGGAGACATATCGGGGTTTTCGAGGGCCCGATCACCCCGATATGTCTCCATGTCGGGCGGGGTCGCTTCGGGCGGGGTCACTTCGGGCGGGGTCACCGCTGGAAGCGGGCGGTGATCGCCTGGCCGTGGGCGGGGAGGTCTTCGGCTTCCGAGAGGGCGATGACGTGGTCGGCGACTTTCACCAGCGCGTCCTCGTCGTACTCGATGAGCTGCACGCCGCGCAGGAAGGATTGCACGGACAGCCCGGACGAGTGCCGCGCGCAGCCCCCGGTGGGCAGCACGTGGTTGGAGCCGGCGCAGTAGTCGCCCAGGGACACCGGCGCGTACGGGCCGACGAAGATCGCCCCGGCGTTGCGCACCCGGCGGGCCACCGCGGCCGCGTCCAGGGTCTGAATCTCCAGGTGCTCGGCCGCGTAGGCATCCACCACCGAAAGCCCGGCGTCCACATCGGACACCAGGACGCAGCCGGACTGCCGCCCGGTCAGTGCGGTGCGGATCCGCTCGGTGTGCTTGGTGGCAACGACCTGCCGCTGCAGTTCGGCATCGACAGCGTCGGCGAGGGCGATCGAGTCGGTGACCAGCACGCTGGCCGCCAGGGTGTCGTGTTCGGCCTGGGAGATCAGGTCGGCGGCGACGTGCACCGGGTCAGCGGTGCGGTCGGCCAGGATCGCGATCTCGGTGGGTCCGGCCTCGGCGTCGATACCGATCACGCCGCGCAGAGCGCGCTTGGCCGCGGTGAGGTAGATGTTGCCCGGGCCGGTGACCATGTCCACCGGGTCCAGTGGCGCGCCGTCGGTATCAATGCCGCCGTAGGCGAGCAGTGCGACGGCCTGCGCGCCGCCGACCGCCCACACCTCGTCGACGCCGAGCAGCGCCGCCGCGGCGAGCACCGTGGGGTGCGGGCGGCCACCGCTGCCGGCTCGCGGCGGTGAGCACACCACCAGCGACGTCACCCCCGCGACCTGCGCAGGCACCACGTTCATGACCACAGTGGACGGGTACACCGCCAGCCCGCCGGGCGCGTAGAGCCCGACCCGCGCCACCGGGATCCACCGCTGCGTGACGGTGCCGCCCGGCACCACCTGAGTGACCGTCTCGGTGCGCCGCTGGTCGGCGTGTGCCCGGCGAACCCGGGCAATGGACTCCTCCAGCGCGACGCGCACTGCCGGGTCCAGCTGCTCCAGCTCTGCCTGCAACGCACTGGACGGCACCCGGACACCGGCGGGCCTTACCCCGTCAAACCGCTCGGTGAACTCCAGAACCGCCTCGACCCCCCGGGCGCGCACCGCGTCGATCACCGGGGCCACCTGGTGGAGCACCGCATCGACGTCCACCTCAGCCCGCGGCAACACCCCCCGCAACACCGCCGGGCCCGGAACGCCACCCCGCAAATCCATCCGCCTCAACACGTCTCCCACCCTAATGCGCCAGCGCTGCGCATTGAGCGGGCTGCGCGGGGTTATCCAGCACCGAATAACCCCGCTGAGCCCGCTGATTGCCAAGGAGGGAGCGGTCGTTACGCTCCGCTCGATGTCGATGTGGCGGATTGTCGTGATTGTGTTGGTGGGGATGCTGGCGTTGGGCGTCCCGCTGTCCGCAACGGCGGCGCCACCACAACCCCCGCCGCCACCGCCGTCGACATACCGGGTAGCAGGGGTCGATAACGCGGCAACCCGGACTGCGATAACGCGCCAGGGCGCGGAGGTCCTCGGCGGCGGCCGCGACTTTGTGGAGATCTTGGCCACGCCCGCGCAGGTTGACCGGTTACGGGCCAGTGGGTTGCAACTGGCGCCACTGGCGGCGGCCACGCCCGTCCCGGTCGGCCCCGGCAAGTTCCCGATCGGGTACCAGGGCTACCACACCTATTCCGAGCTCACCACCGAGCTGGACGCGCTGGCCGCCGCACATCCAAACCAGGTCGCGGTCTCCAGCTACGGCAAATCACTGCAGGGCCGCCCGCTACTGCTGGTGAAGATCAGCGACGATGTGCGCACCGACAAGCGCGAGCCCGAGGTGCTGTTCACCTGCGCCCAGCACGCCCGGGAACACCTCACCGTCGAGATGTGCCTGCATATCGTCAAGCGGCTGGCCCAGGGCTACGGCACCGATCCGACCATCACCCGCCTCGTGCGCTCCCGGGAGATCTGGGTGGCGCCGATGGTCAACCCGGACGGCGCCGAGTACGACATCTCCACCGGTCTTTTCGGGATGTGGCGCAAGAACCGGCAACCGACCCCCGGAACCATCGATGTCGGGACCGACACCAACCGCAACTGGGGCGACGAGTGGGCGTGCTGCGGCGGGTCGAGCACAAACCCCGGTAGCGAGAGCTACCACGGCAGCGCTCCGTTCTCCGCACCGGAGACCGCGCAGCTGCGTGACTGGGTGAACAGCCGGGTGATCGGCGGCGTCCAGCAGATCACCGCGCACATCGACTTCCACAGCTTTTCCGAGCTGGTGCTGTGGCCCTACGGTTTCACCACCAACGACACCGGCCCGGGACTGAGCGCATCCGACACGGCGGCGTTCCGCAAGCTCGGGGAACAAATGGCCGCCACCAACGGATACACCCCGGAGCAGTCCAGCCACCTCTACGTCACCGACGGATCGATCGGCGACTGGATGTGGGCACAGCACCACATCTGGTCCTACACCCTGGAGATGTACCCGACCAGCCTGACCGAAGGTGGCTTCTACCCACCCGCGAGCGTGATCGATCGCGAGACTGTTCGCGATGACAAAGCGGTAGACCTGCTGCTGGACTACGCGGACTGCGTCCCACGGATCACCGGCGGATCTTGCACGGCACGCCCGGTGGGTTGACTCCAGCGGAAAGGACAACCGATGGCTCCCGACGCGGCGCGCGAGCTGGTCGCACAGAATCCCAGCTATGAATTCCGCTCCGCCGGCAAGCTCTGCGTGGTCTGTGGCGCGATAGTCGGGAACGTGCCCGGAGACGACCAGGTGCACGGGCAATGGCACGCAGCGCTCGCAGCGCTCGTCGGTGGATCCAGTTCCGCTAGCTCCGAATCCGGCGGCTAAGCCGTGCCATCATCGGTTGGGTGGGCGCGCCGATCGACAAAGGCGTGGCAGCGCTGCGTGCGGGGGACGCGGCGACCGCGCGCCAAGTGTTCGAGCTTGCCGTCGCGGATTCCGAGTCCGGCGCGGCGCTGGAAGGTCTAGCCGAGGCGCTGTATCTCCAGCGGCAGCCGCTTCGAAACCTACGTCCGCCCTGACCGGGGATTCGCGGCGTGGGCCACGAACCACGACCTGACGCTGGTAGTCGGCGGCTGGCCGTTCGCCGAGTTCGAGGCGAACAAGAAAGACTTCGAGGGCAACTTCCTCAAGATGTTGGAATTGGCGCCGCCTTTCGCCGAACGAGTCCGGGCAGCCCAGCGCGAGGCTCGTTTCGTCGGCATGGCCGTGCCGAACTTCTTCCGCAAACCCTTCGGTCCGGGTTGGGCACTCATGGGGGACGCCGGATACAACAAAGACTTCATCACGGCACAGGGAATCACCGACGCCTTCCGGGACGCCGAGCTGTGCGCCACGGCGTTAGACGAGACTTTTTCCGGTTTGTGTTCTTTTGAAAGCGCGCTGGGGCGCTACCAACGCACTCGCGATCAGCACATGCTGCCGATGTACGAGTTCACCACCCAGCTCGCAACGCTGGAGCCCCCGCCACCCGAGCTGGCGCGGTTGCTGCCGGCGGTGCACGGCAACACCGAAGCGATGGACGCCTTCGCGCGGGTCAATGCCGGAGTAACCTCCCCAGCCAAATTCTTCTCGCCGCAGAACGTGGACCGTATCTTCGCCACCGCCGCCTAGCCCACCCCCGATCCAGCACACCCCCGACATGGAGACATATCGGGGTAAATGGAGCCCCTTTGACCCCGATATGTCTCCATGTCGGGAGGTAGGTAGGCAGATGTGGTTTCAGGACAGGTCTAGGCCGAGGTCCAGTGCGGGGGCTGAGTGGGTGAGGGCGCCTACCGCCAGGTAACGCACGCCGGTCTCGGCGTAGGCCCGCGCGACCTCCAGCGTCAGACCGCCAGAGGCCTCGAGCTCGGTATCCGAACCCGCGGCGCGGCGGACCGCCTCGGCGCATTGCGCGACCGTCATGTTGTCCAGCAGTACCAGGGGTGCATCCGCAGCCAGTGCCTCGTCCAACTCGGCGAGCGTGCCAACCTCCACCTCACACGGCAACCCAGGCGCATGCGCCCGGACCGCCGCGATGGCCGCGGCCACCGACCCGGCAGCGGCCACGTGGTTGTCCTTGATCAGCACGGCGTCGCCGAGACCCATCCGGTGATTGACCCCGCCGCCGCAGCGCACCGCGTACTTCTGCAGTGTGCGCAGTCCGGGAAGGGTCTTGCGGGAGTCCCGGATGGACGCGCCGGTACCGGCCACCGCATCGACCCACGTTGCGGTGGCAGTGGCTACCCCGGAGAGGTGACACAGCAGGTTGAGCGCGGTGCGCTCGGCGGTGAGCAGGCCCGCTACCGGGGCGCGGACGGCGACGGCGACATCCCCGGCTGTTAGCCGGTCACCATCCTGACGTTGGCGGGTGACCTCATACCCGCTAGCGCCGAGCACCGCGTCAAGCACGGCGAGGAAGACCGGCAATCCGGCGAGCGTGCCGGGTTGGCGTGGTGAGACGCTGGCGGTGGCGACCGCGCCGGGCGGCACGCAGGCGGCCGTGGTGGCATCCGGACCGTAGCGCAGGTCTTCTTCCAGTGCGGTCGCGATGACCCGATTCACCTCGGCGCTGTCGAGTCCCAGCACATCGAGGTCAGCGCTCACGCCGCGCCTCCAACGAGCGCCGCTTCGGCCGGCACCGGAGCTCCCGTGTCGTCGAGCACCACGGCGATGCTGCGTCGCCAGCGCGCAGCGGTACGCGGGTGGTCGGTGCGCAGGTGGCAACCACGACTTTCGGTGCGCGCTGTTGCGGAGGCGAGTACGGCGGCGGCGGCCAGGGTAAGCGCGGCGTCCTCGGCGTCCTGAGCGGTCCGCGGCGGCCGCTGTGTAGTGGCTCCCGCGACCGCCGAGGCGCCGGCCAGCCCGGCGGCGTCCCTCCCGATCCCGGCGTGGGCGCTCATCGACCGCTGCACCGCGTCACGATCAGCGATCGGGCGCACCGAGCAGGGCAGCAACGGCGGGCCCGGACGGGCAAACGCCACGAGTTCGGCAGCCACCGCCTCGGCGGCTCGGGCGCCCATCACCAGCCCTTCCAGCAGGCTGTTGGAGGCAAGTCGATTCGCGCCGTGCAGACCGGTCCGGGCCACCTCTCCAGCGGCGTAGAGCCCGGGCACTGTGGTCCGGCCGTTGATGTCGGTCACGACCCCGCCGCACTGGTAATGCGCGGCCGGGGCCACCGGAATCGGCATGCAGGCCGGGTCCACGCCAATCGCCATACACGCCGCATGCACTGTCGGGAAGCGACGACGTAGCAGCGCAGCGCCGAGGTCCGTGGCGTCGAGCAGCACATGGTCGGCACCCGTCGCAGCCATCCGGCTGGTGATCGCAGCGGCCACCACATCCCGGGGCGCCAGCGCACCGAGCGGATGCACACCGGTCATCACCGGCGCACCCGTGACGTCTAGCAGTACTGCGCCCTCGCCCCGGATAGCTTCGGTGACCAGCGGCTGGCGACCCCTTGCGCCGGGCCCGACATACAGTGCCGTCGGGTGGAACTGCACGAACTCCAGATCGGCGGTCATCGCCCCGGCACGCAATGCCAGCGCCAGCCCGTCGCCGGTAGCCACATCAGCGTTGGTGCTGACGGCGAAGAGCTGGCCGAGACCGCCGGTGGCCAGCAGCACCGCGCGGGCGCGCAGCACACCGTCACCGAGCAGCGCCAATCCGGCTACCCGGCCGGCGTCGTCCAACAGCACATCGGTCACCGGCTGGCCTTCTAGCAACGGCAGCCGCCCACCACGGGTAGCACCGGCCAGTGCCCTCTCGATCTCGGCCCCGGTGGCGTCACCGCCGGCGTGGATCACTCGGAAGGCCCCATGGCCCCCTTCCCGGGTGCGCTCCAACCCCCCTACTCCGACATCGAAGGCGGCCCCGCAAGACAGCAGGGCACTGACCGCGCCGGGGCCGGCGGCCAGGATCGTCCGGACGGCGCGGTCGTCACACAGTCCCGCACCGGCCGCCAGGGTGTCGGTGACATGCGCGTCCACGCTGTCAGTGATGTCCGGAGTGCCCGGTAGTACTACCGCGACGCCGCCTTGCGCCCACCGGGTGTTGCCGTCCTCGACCGTGGTCTTGGTCACGGCGACCACCCGCAGCCCGAGCTCGGCGGCACGCAGAGCGGCGGTCAGCCCGGCCACCCCGGTACCGACCACCGCCAGGTCCGCGGTGACGTCCCAGGCGGTCACAATGCCGCCTCCGCGGGTCACTCGCCGCCGCCCGGCCGGCCGATAGCGATCATGCGCCGCACCGCGGCCCGGGCCCGCTCGGCGATCTGCGGTGCCACGTGCACCTCGTCGGTGCCGTCGCGCAGGCAGCGCAGCAGTGCCGCCGGCGTGATCATTTTCATGTACCGGCAGGAGGCCCGGTCGTTCACCGCACGGAAATCCACCTCCGGAGCCGCCCGCCGCAGCTGGTGCAACATGCCGACCTCGGTGGCCACCAGAACTTCGCGCGCCCCGGTAGCCCGGGCGGCGTCGAGCATCCCGCCGGTGGACAGGATCCGCACCCGCTCGGTGGGTACCGCGCCGGCGCCGGCCAGGTACAGCGCGCTGGTCGCGCAGCCACATTCGGGGTGGATGTAGAGCTCGGCTTCCGGTGCGGCGGCGGCCTTCGCCGCCAGTTGGGTGCCGTTGATCCCAGCGTGCACGTGGCATTCGCCGGCCCAGATGTGCAAGTTGCGCCGTCCGGTGACGCGCTGTACGTGCGCACCGAGGAACTGATCGGGCAAAAACAGCACCGCGCGCTCAGCCGGGATCGAGTTGACCACCTCGACGGCGTTGGAGGAGGTACAGCAAATGTCGGTCTCGGCTTTGACCTCGGCGGTGGTGTTCACATAAGACACCACGACCGCGTCAGGGTGCTCGCCCTTCCAGGCACGCAGCTGCTCGGCGTCGATGGAGTCGGCCAGCGAGCATCCTGCTCGCGCGTCGGGAATGAGCACCGTCTTGTCCGGGGCGAGGATCTTGGCGGTCTCGGCCATGAAGTGCACGCCGCAGAACACGATGGTGCTCGCCGGGCAATCGGCGGCGATGCGCGATAGCGCCAGGGAATCCCCGACGTGGTCGGCGATGTCCTGAATCTCGGGCACCTGGTAGTTGTGGGCCAGCAGCACTGCATCACGCCGGTCGGCGAGCTCACGCACCTCCGCGCGCCACGCGTGATCAAGCTCCGGCCCGGGGTAGCCGGCGTCGGTCCGCTCCGTTGCGGCAGTAGCGGCCATATCGCCTCCTTCGCCAGCGCCTGCGCTGGCCCGTACACTAGTTTTCGCCTTACAATCGAAAACGTGAATCATAACAGCGTTGGGCTCGCGGTGCACGAGGTTCTCGCCGCGGTGCTGCAGGTTCGTAGCGAGAAGATGCAGGTACTGCTGTGGCAACGCGGCATCGAGCCCGACGCCGGGCGTTGGGCGCTGCCAGGCGGCCGGCTCGGTGACTGCGAGGACGTGCAGGCCTCGGTGCTGCGCCAGCTGGCCGAGAAGGTGGACCTCCGCGAGGTGGCGCATGTGGAGCAGCTCGGGGTGTTCAGCGAGCCGGCCCGCATGCCGCAGCGGCGTACCGTGGCCAGCGCGTTTCTCGGGCTGGTCCCCTGCGTCGCCGATCCCGCGCTGCCGCCTGATACGGCTTGGCATCCGGTGGCGGATGTCCTGGGCGGATCGTTGCAAACTGCTTTCGACCACGGCCTGATCGTGCGGAAAGCCCGGGACCGGCTACGGGCCAAGCTCTCCTACACCAATCTCGGGTTCGCACTGGCCGCACCGGAGTTCACGGTCTCGGCATTGCGGGCCCTGTACTCGGCCGCACTGGGCCACCGGGTGTCGGCGACCAACCTGCAACGGGTACTGGCCCGCCGCGGGGTGCTCATCCCCACCGGCGGGACCGCCCCGCCGGGGCCCTCCGGCGGGCGGCCCGCAGCGCTGTATCGCTTCGCGGAGCACGATATCCGGGTCACCGACCCGTTCGCCGTGTTGCGGCCACCAGACCCCTGACGAGCCCTGATGGGCTCCGCCGTTTCGCGCATCGGCTCGCTGCGCCGTAACGTTAGCGTGTGGCTGAGACCGTCCCGTTGTTCCCGTTGGGCACTGTGCTGCTCCCGGGCGCATCGCTTCCGCTGCACATCTTCGAGCCCCGATACCGCCAGCTGACCGTCGACTTGGTAACCGGCGCGGTGCCCGGCCGCAGCTTCGGGGTGATCGCGGTCAAGCAGGGTCTGGACACGGTCGAGGAGACGCACACCATCGGATGCACCGCATTGCTTCGGGAAGCCCGCAGGCTCCCCGACGGCCGCTTCGACATCGTCACTCGCGGCGAGAAGCGGTTCCGGCTGCTGGATGTCGACAACACCTCAGCGCCCTACCTGGTCGGCAAGATCGAGTGGGTTCCCGACGATAATCCGCCGGAAGAGCAGTCGATGCTCTTGCCGGTGCTGGCCTCCTCGGCCCGGGAAGCCCACCGGCAGTACTGCCGGGCAGCCTGGCAGCACGAGGACTGGGCGGAGCCGAAGGACGACGTCGACGTAGCCACGCTGGCCCACCTACTCGCCGCGGACTGCCTGCTAACCCTGGAAGACAGGCAGGCGGTACTGGAGGAATGCGACCCGGTTGATCGGCTGCGCTTGGTGCGCAACCTGCTGGTCCGCGAGGCAGCATTCCTGCGGACTCTGCGGGCGGTACCGGTCCCGTTGAACCAATACGCCGAAAAGGCGAGTCAGAACTGACTCGCCTCGCGGCTCCACGCGGCGCAGATGCAGTAGCTCACCGCCACGCCGAAGGGTTGCGTGGTGATCACCCAACTCGACTCCAGTACCGGCGGGCGCGGATAGGGCGCGCCGGTACTCGCCAGATCGGGATAGCTGGCAGCAGCCACCCACAGCCCGATGCGCATCGCCAGCCACGCTGCGATCAACGACCCGAGCACTGCGGCGAGCACGATCAGTGGTCCGCGCAGGCGCCGATACAGCCACAACGCCGCGCCAGTGAGCACACCTGCGGCCAATCCGAACAGCAGGAACGTCGCCATGTCGTCGAAGCGATGTTCGCTCTGCCCGATGAAGGGCAGCACGCCGCCGGGCGTGGGTGCCCGTGGAGATCGCGCGAAGAACTCGGGCGGGGCAAGCCAAGCCCACAGCACGCCGAGAGGCACGCCCAGTAACGCCACCGCGCCCAGCACGCGCACCGCGGGCAACAGATCCGCCCGGCCTACCGCACCAGGTACAGAACGCACAGGGTGGGTTTGCAACTGCACCGCGCTCATCCCAATCCCGGGTGCACGCCGTGCGCGCTGCACCGCGCCGACCAGCCGGCCGGCATCACCTGCACCACCATCCGGCGCGCGCATCGCGGGCAGTACCGGGGCGGCTGCAGGCCGCGGCGACGGGCGCAACTCACATGGTTTCCTTCGCCGGCCGGGCGACCGCAGACATCGCAGAAGTTCACAGCGTCTGGCCCAGCGCCTTGATCGGCATCCGCAGGTCGGTGAGCATGTCCAGATCCGCCTGCGCCGGTCGACCAAGATTGGTCAGGTAGTTGCCCACGATGATCGCATTGATGCCGCCCAGCATGCCCCGCTCGGCGCCCAGATCACCGAGGGTGAGCTCACGACCCCCCGCGAAACGCAGGATCGCGCGGGGCAACGCCAACCGGAACGCCGCAACGGTCTTGAGCGCCTCGGCACCAACCACCACGTCATAGTCCTCGTAGGGGGTGCCCGGCTGCGGGATCAGGAAGTTCATCGGCACCTCGTCGGGATCCAGCGAGACGAGCTGCGCGGCGAACTCAGCGCGCTGGGCCACCGTCTCCCCCAGGCCCATGATGCCGCCGCAGCAGACTTCCATCCCGGCGTCGCGCACCATCTGCAGCGTTCGGTAACGCTCCTCCCAGGTGTGGGTGGTCACCACGGTCGGGAAGTACGAGCGCGCGGTCTCCAAGTTGTGGTTGTAGCGGTGCACGCCGATGGCGGCCAGCTCGTCCACTTGTTCTTGGGTGAGCATGCCCAGCGAGCAGGCGATGTTGAGATGCGCGGTCTCCGGTTGTTCTCGGATCGCCTCGATGCCGGCTTTGACCTGCGACATCAACCGCCGGTCCGGCCCGCGCACGGCGGCGACGATGCAGAACTCGGTCGCCCCGGTGGCCGCAGTCTGCTTGGCTGCCTCGACCAGGCCGGGAATGTCCAGCCACACCGCCCGTACCGGTGAGTCGAAGTGGCCCGACTGCGAGCAGAAGTGGCAATCCTCCGGGCAGCCGCCGGTTTTGACGCTGACGATGCCCTCGACTTCGACCTCCGGGCCGCACCAGTGCATCCGCACCTCGTGGGCCAGCGCGAGCAGCTCTTCCAGCCGGTCGTCCGGTAGCTGCAAGACGGCGAGAACGTCTTGTTCAGACAACCCTGTTCCGTGATGGAGAACCCGTTGTCGGGCGACGGTCAGCACGTCGACCTGCGACTGGGTCACGGGTTACTCCTCTCGACGGCGTGCGGTCCCCGGGTCAGTCTGCCCCACCGGTCTGTTCAGCCGGCGGCTGCGTTGCGGATCCAGTCAGCGACCTCGCCCATCTTGGCGCTCACCAACTCGGCTTGTTCCGGTGCCACGAGGATGTGCCTGCCGCGCGAGTCGATGATCAGCACGTAGGGTATCCGCACGACGACGGTGACTGGTCCAGCCTTGTCGCCGTTCGCCGGGATCTGCCAGGTCTTCTCGACCATGATCTCGCCGCTGGCCTGCCCTAACGGTTCCATACCGCAACCGTCTTGCATTGCAAGTGACGCAAGCAATAACGCGATTGAGTGATTGGATCGGGCTTCTGTTCCCTGCATAGTGCGGGCTATGCCCGGAAACCCGCACACCTCCGTCCGGTCCCGTCAGGTGGCCGCCGCGCTGCGGGAGCTGCGCGAGCGGGCCGGGCTGTCCGGCGCGGAGGTGGCCAAGCGCATGGGCATGTCACCCAGCAAGATCAGTCGGATCGAGACCGGCAACAGTGGGCTCCAGATCGAGGACGTTGCGGCGTTGCTGGGTCTTTACCAGGTGCCCGCGTCCACTCGAGACGAGTTGCTCGACCTGGTGCGACGGTCTGAGGAACGCGGCTGGTGGACCCGCCAGCCGGGGCTGCCCCAACTGTGGCGCAGTCTGATCGACTTCGAAGCCAAAGCCACCCGCGTGCAGAACTACGAGGCCCT
>DASUVX010000036.1:0-25036 GCA_036378735.1 Pseudonocardiaceae bacterium
CGGGAAGGATACACCTACAGGCTGTAGGCTGGGCGCGCTGTGACCGCCGCCATCGTGTTGTCGCTGACGGCCGCGGTGTGCTTCGGGACCGCCTCGGTGCTGCAGCATCAGGGGGCGAATCGGGTACGCCGACGGTTCCCACTGAACCCTGGGCTGCTGGTCGCCGTCGCGCGCCAACGGTTGTGGCTGCTGGGCATCGCGGCGGAGGTGACCGCGGTGGCGCTGCACATGGTGGCGGTCAACCTCGGTGCGCTGTCGGTGGTGCAGCCGCTGCTCACCGTCGGGTTGGTGGTCGCGCTGCCGATGCAGGCGCTGCTCGGGCTCCCCGTGCGGAAACGGGCGGTGCTGGCGTCCGCGCTGACCGTGGGTGGTCTGGCGGTGTTCCTGGTGGTCCAACCGACGGTGGAATCCCGGGATCCGCAGAGCATCACCGAATGGCTACCCGGGCTGGTACTGGTCATGCTCGTGGCGTGTGCCGCGCTGGTGGTCGCGCTGGCCAGGCAAGGCCGGGTGCGGTCGCTGGGTTTGGGTGCCGCCGCCGGTTCGGCGTTCGCGCTGTCCGCGGCGCTGGTCAAGACCTGGGGTGAAATTCTCGGCGGTGGTGGGCTTCCCGCGCTTGCCACCAGCTGGGAGCTGTGGACGGCGTTGAGCGCAGGCCTGGTGGGCGCGCTGTTGAGCCAGGCCGCCTTCCAGTCCGGTCCACTCGGCGGCCCGCTGGCGGCGCAGATGGTGGTCGACCCCGTGATCGGTGTCAGTCTCGGCGGGATCGTCTTCGGTGAGTCCTTCGCCACCGGGGCGCTGGCGGTAGCCCAGGCAGCGGGACTCGCCATCACACTGGCCGGAGTGTGGCTGCTGGCCACCGGCGAACAACGAGGTTCTGACGCCGACAGGACACCAGCGCACGCGCCGCTGGACTCCGACCGCCAACCGGAGGACCTCCAACCTGGGCTACCCGGGTAGGGAATACTGCCGTCAGCCTCCTGCGCGAGAACTATTTAGGGGACAACTAGGCCACCGTGACGCACCGCGCGTCGCCACCATGGCCGGGCAGGACGGTGAGTAGGCTGGGAGCGATGGTGGTGCGGACACCCGGGGTGAGCCCGGCGGCGTTGTCGCCCCCCGGGCGGCATCGGTTGGGGTGGTGGACACGCGCTGCCGTGCGGGCCGGTTTGGCCACCGCGGGCCTGTCACGGCGGCTGGGCCTGGGCGCCGGATCGATTATCGGTGGACGGGTGACGCTCGCGCTGGACCGGCAAGCACTGCGGCGGCTGGCAACCGGGCGCCGGGTCGTTCTGGTGTCCGGCACCAACGGCAAGACCACGACCAGCCATCTGGCGGCGGCCGCGGTGCGCACCGCGGGATCCGTCGCCCACAACGCCGGTGGCTCGAACATGGCCGACGGCGCGGTGGCGGCGCTGGCCGAGGCTCCACAGGCCGACTACGCCGTGCTCGAGGTCGACGAGTTACACCTGACCGCGGTCGCCCAAGCCGTCGACCCCGCGGTGGTGGTCCTGCTCAACCTCACCCGCGACCAGCTGGACCGCGCCACCGAGGTCGGCGCGATCGCCTCGGCGTTAGGACGCGCGCTGGCCCAGCACCCCGGCACAGTTGTGGTGGCCAACGCCGACGATCCGATGGTGGTGTCGGCGGCGACGGAGGCCGGCCGCAGCATCTGGGTGGCCGCCGGCGCCAGCTGGCTGGGTGATGCGACCACGTGTCCCCGTTGCGGCCGCACCCTCACCTTCACCGACACCGGGTGGGAATGCGAGTGCGGGCTGGCCCGCCCCACCCCGGATTGGTGGATCGACGGCGGCAAGGCGTGCACGGCCGACGCGGTGTTACCCCTGGACATCAAACTGCCCGGCCAGGTCAACCTCAGCAACGCCACCATGGCGTTGGCCGCCGCCCGCGTCCTGGGCGTGCCGGCCGATCAGGCCGCGTCGGCGCTACGCGAGGTCGACGTGGTGGCCGGCCGGTACGCGGTGGTGCGCCGCGGATCGCAGGATCTGCGGCTGCTGCTGGCCAAGAACCCGGCCGGCTGGGCCGGGATGGCGTCCATGTTGCACGAGCCGCGGCCGCTGCTGGTCATCATCAACGCCCGGGAAGCCGATGGCCGGGACACCTCGTGGCTGTGGGACGTCGCCTTCGAGCAGTTCACCTGCCGTCACGTGGTGGCCAGCGGCGAACGCGCGGCGGACCTCGGTGTGCGCCTGAGCTACGCCGGCCTGAACCACAAGACGGTACCGGACCCGCTGGCCGCGCTGGCGGCGCTGCCCGACGGAGAAATCGACGTGGTGGCCAACTACACCGCCTTCCACCAGTTCCGCCGCCGGCTGAGCCGGGAACGGGAAACCACCAGGTGAGCGCGCAAACCTCGGTCTCGATCGGCCTGCTGCTGCCCGACGTGCTGGGCACTTACTCCGACGCCGGCAACGCCACGATCTTGGCGCAACGGTTGCGCTGGCGGGGCATTCCCGCCGAGATCCAGACGATCACCGCCCGGGACGACCCGCCGACCAGTTGTGCGGTGTACCTGCTCGGTGGGGGCGAGGACACCGCTCAGCTGTTCGCCGCCGAGTGGCTGCGGCGCCATTCCGAGCTGCGCCGGGCCATGGAGACCAGCGCCGTGACGCTGGCCGTGTGCGCCGGGCTGCAGATCCTGGGTCAGTCCATGACTGATACCCGCGGTAAGCACTACGCCGGGCTGGGGTTGCTGGACATCACCACCGCGCCCGGCCGCCGGCGCTCGGTCGGCGAGGTGATCTCCACCTGCGCGATCCCGGGCGTCGGTCCGTTGACCGGGTTCGAGAACCACCGCGGCATCACCACGCTGGGCCCGGCCACGACCGCGCTAGGCAGGGTGGTCACCGGCACCGGCAACGGCACCACCGAGGCGGCGAGCCGCCATCGCACCGAAGGCGTGCTCACCGCGCGCGTCATCGGCACCTACCTGCACGGCCCCGTGCTGGCCCGCAACCCTGCCCTGGCCGACCACATCCTGGAACGAATCACCGGCCAGCCCCTCCCCCCACTCGATCTCCCCGACCAATCCGCCCTCCGCCACACCTACCTCTAGAACTCTCTCCAAACCCGCAGTCTGGATGCAGACTGCTGTTTTTCGGGGCTCTGAAACAGCAGTCTGCATCCAGACTGCGGTCGGGCGGTCTAGTGGGCGAGGAGCCAGAACAGGGCGGCGGTTCCGAAAACGAGGCAGTAGATGGCGAACGGGGTCAGGGTGCGGGTCTCGAAGTAGCGGGTCAGGAACCGGACCGCCAGGTATGCGCTGACGAATGAGGCGATACTGCCAGCGATGATCGGACCGCGGATGCCGGCGCCGAGCGGGCCGATCAGGTCGGGGATCTTCAGCGCACCGGCGGCCAGGATGACCGGGGTGGCCAGCAGGAAGGAAAAGCGTGCGGCGTCCTCATGGGACAGCCCGCGCAGCAGCCCGGCGACCATCGTGACGCCGGAGCGGCTGATCCCCGGCAGCAGAGCGAGGATCTGGGCAGCACCGATGATCGTGCCGCGGCCTAGCGACATCCGGGACAGCCGGGCATCGGCCGCAGCGTCGGCATCGCGCGCCGAACCCGGGGCGTCAGCGGCGTAACCGGCGGCAACGGGCGCTAACGTGGCGGCGTCGGCTCGCCGGCGCAGCTGTTCACCGACATAGAGCACCACCCCGTTTGCCATCAGGAATGCCGCCGCCGGGATGGGCCGGCCCAGCGTGGTACGAAACAGATGCTCCAGCAGCAGGCCACTGATGCCGACCGGGATGGTTCCGACGATCAGTAGCCAGGCCAGCCGCTCGCCGGGGGTGTGAATGCGCCGGTGGCGTAACGAGCTGAGAAAACCGGCGACGATGCGTACCCAGTCCCGCCAGAAGAAGACCAGCAGCGCCGCGGCGGTGGCTACGTGCAGGCCGACGATGAACGCCAGGTAGGGCGATTCCGGTGCCGACACGCTCAGGTCGCGAGCCCAGCTGCCGCCCACCAGCGCCGGGACCAGGATGGAGTGCCCCAGGCTGGAGACCGGGAACAGCTCGGTGACACCCTGGAACGCGCCCACCACGATCGCCTCGAGATAGCTCAGCTCACCCACAACTCTCCTCTCCCAGGCCGCGCACCAGCGTTGCGACCCACCCCGACATGGAGACATATCGGGGTGTAGGCCCGCCTTCACCCCGATATGTCTCCATGTCGGGGTGAGGGGGCAGTGGGTCGCGCGCAAGCAAGCGCACATTACAGAGTGCAGGTGAGCTCCTAGCCTGCCGGTATGACACGTACGCGGCTGTACCGCAGCGGTGTTCTCGAGGCCGAGGACTTCCCGGTGCAGGATATCTCCGAGCACATCAGGCAGCCGGGCGTCACCGTGTGGCTGGACATGTGCGCGCCCGATGCCGATGACCTGGCCACCATCAGCGACGAACTGGGCTTGCACCAACTCGCCGTGGAGGACGCCGGCCAGGAGCGGCAACGCCCCAAGCTCGACCGGTACGACAGCCACCTGTTCGTCACCGCATACGCCGTGACGCTGGACGTGATCACCGGCCAACTGGATACCTTCGAAGTAGCCGTGTTCGTCACCCACAGTGCCGTGGTCACGGTGCGCAAATCCGACCGGTTCGATATCGACGGGGTGGTGGCGCGCTGGGACTCCTCACCAGACCTGGCCAAGCACGGGGTTTCCTTCCTGCTGCACGGGCTGCTGGACTTCGTGGTCGACGGCCACTTCAGCGCCGTGCAAACCCTCGACGACGAGATCGAAACGCTGGAGGACCTCCTTTTCGACGACAAACGACCTGACCTGGCCGTGCAACGCCGCTCGTTCGAGTTGCGCAAGAGCCTGGTGCAGCTGCGGCGGGTGGTCCTGCCGATGCGCGAGGTCGTGAACTCAGTGATGCGTCGCGACCTGCGCATCGTCGATGACGCGATGGCGCCCTACTACCAGGATGTCTACGACCACGTGCTGCGCGCCACCGAATGGACCGAGAGCCTGCGCGACCTGGTGACCACCATCCTGGAGACAAATCTCACAATTCAGGGCAATCGGCTCAACGTCATCACCAAGAAAGTCACCAGCTGGGCGGCCATCATAGCGGTGCCGACCGCCATCACCGGCTTCTACGGCCAGAACGTGCCATATCCGGGCTTCGGCCACGCGTCTGGTTTCTACATCTCCACCACCGCGATAGTGGTGATCTCGGTCGCACTGTACGTATTGTTCCGCCGCCGCGACTGGATCTAGCCGTCACTGGAGAGATTCACCCAATCGTCAGGGAGCCATCTCCAACAGGTGAAAAATCTCCGAAAGAGGTACGGTGAGTTCGTTATGGCCGCCAACAATCCCACCACCGTGGCGGCTGGAGTCACTCCGGCTGTTGACCCCAGCCCACCTGGGCCACCGTGCGAATATGTCGAGCGTCCCTCGGTTGACGAGCTGCTGGACCGCGCCGCACAACGCCGGATCTGTGTGGTGATCGGCGCAGCCGGCTGGGGCAAGACGACCGCGGTGGCGGCGTGGTGTCGCGGCCGCCCGGCCGTGTGGTTGCGATATGAGGACCACGACGGCGACGCAGACCGCCTGCGGGTCAGCCTGTTCCGGGCATTGCGGGGACCTATGGGACCGGACACAGACCCGGTGAAATGCTCGGTAGGGGCACTGTGCCTGTGGTTGCACAGCGCTGTGAACGAAGACCTTTTCGTCGTTCTCGACGATCTGCACGGGCTACCGCCGGATAGCGAAGCGGTGGGCATCGTAGAGAGCCTGTGCCAGCGCGTACCCGACCGGCTGCACCTGATACTGATATCCCGGCGAGAGTTGCCCTTCTCCTTGCAGCGGCTACGGGGTCGCGGCCTTGTCGCGGAGATCCACGCGCCAGACCTCGCCTTCGATGTCGCCGAGGTTGATGCACTGCTGCGCAAGACCGTCGGAGCGCATCCGCCTGGTTTGTCCCGCCGAGTGTGGGAGCAGACGGGTGGCTGGGCTACCGCCGTGCACAACGCGGCGGAGATGGTGCGCGCAGTCGCGGCGGATCAGCGCCTCGGGACGGTGGGACAGCTATCCCGCCCCGGGGAGCGCTTTCACGGCTACCTGACTGAAGAGGTCATTGGCGCTGCGCCAGTATGGGTCCAGCAGCTCCTGCACAGGTTGGCGATCTTCGGCGAGGTCAGATCAACAGTCGAAATCGCGCGTGGGCTCAATGATCCGACGACCGTACTCGCCGAACTGAGCCGTCAGGGACTCGTGCATCGCAGCGGATCCGAGAGCGCCAACTGGTCGCTGGTCCGCCCGTTGCAGGACTACTTCGAGCGGGAGACGGCACCGTCACGCGGTGAACGGAAAGCCCTACATGTGCGGGCCGCCAACCAATGTATCGGGCGTGGAGCCCCCGCCGACGCCCTGCGCCACCTGCTCGCCGCAGGCGATCATGCCGCGTGCGCCTCGCTCCTGGTCGATCATGGCGGGGCGATGGTGGACAGCGGCCAACTCGATGCCGTGTTGAAGGCCACTGAGTTGCCGGCCGAATACCTCGATGACCCGCGGATCCAACGAGTTCTCGGGCAGGCACACCAGGTGCGGGGACAGTGGGCGCACGCGCTGGAGTACTTCCACCGCGCCGGTTACAACCAACGCGAGCTAGAGCCTGCGCTGTGTTGGCGGATGGGCTTGATTGCCTTCGCCCAGGGCGAGCTCGACGAGGTCCAAGCGCTCACCCAGCGGGCTCGGTTGGAGGGGGAGGACACCCTCGACGAAACCCGCGTGCTGGCGCTGTCGGCGAACGCCTACCGCATGGCCGGGGATCTCGTGGGTCTGCGAAAGATGGCGGCTCAAGCACGTGCCGCGGCCCGACGATGCGGCGAGCCCCGGGCGTGGTCTAGCGTTCACCACGTCTTCGCGCTGCTGGCCGCCGCCGAGGGCGACTGGCGGCAAGCCGACGTTCACGGCACCGACGCGGTTCGCACCGCCGAGGCGAGCGACGACTTGCTGCAGCTCACCTGGACTCGGGCCTTCCGCGCATTCCACCAGTACGAAGCGGGTGTGCCCCGGCAAGCACTGGCGGACGCCGAGGCCGCCTTGGCCTTGGCCGAACGATGCGAGGACCCTTTCCTGCTTGCGCACGCACTCACCACCCGCGGCCGCGCTTGCGGCCGCCTCGGCATGCTGGACGAAGCGGCGGGCAACTTCACTACCGCTATAGACCTCTTTCAACGGATCGGCTCGCGATTCCTGGCCTGGCCACTGTGCTGCGTCGGCGATCTGCACCGGACCAGGGGCCAACTGGTTCGAGCGAGGGTGGCATATGAGGAGGCCTTGGCCCTGGCAGAGCCCTACCACGACGTGTTCGGCCTTAGTTCGGCGCTCATCGGTCTCGCGCGCATCGGCGCGAGTGACGACTTGACGTTCGCTCAGGAGCTTGCAACCCGGGCCGTGGAGTTGGGCGAGGGACTGCGAAAGGTCCCGGCACTGCTGGCGCGTGGCTGGGTCGCGCTCATAGGCGGTGATTGGCAGCGCGCATCGGTGGACGCCAATCGGGCAATCGCGGCCGCGCGGCAACGGCGGGACAACCCGGGAC
Organism: Pseudonocardiaceae bacterium; assembly: GCA_036378735.1. Classification (GTDB taxonomy): domain Bacteria; phylum Actinomycetota; class Actinomycetes; order Mycobacteriales; family Pseudonocardiaceae. The sequence continues at coordinate 7,574 of DASUVX010000036.1, forward strand.
TGGCCGAGGCAATCACCCTGAGCGTGCTGGCCGCCACCGATCCCGCCGTGGATAGCGCCCTGCTACAGGAAGCGATCGAAATCTGGCAGGAAACGGGCTGCCGGCTCGAGGAAGCCGCGACCAGGGTGGTGGCGGATCGCATCGGCGCGCCTATCCCTCGCGTCAACGCGCACCTCGCCGAGAAGATGCTTCGAGATCACGGCGTCGATGTCGGGGCACGGCGCGCCGCCGGACCGCTTGGCGTACTGGCCCGTTCCGGGCCCACCGTGTCCATCCAGACGCTCGGCGTATTTCGGGTGCTCCGCGACGGCGTCCCGGTTTCGACTATCGAATGGAAGTCGAAAAAAGCCCGGGACCTGCTGAAGATCCTGGTTGCGCGGCGTCGGGCGACACCCCGCGATCAGCTGATGGAATTATTGTGGCCGGAAGTGGAGCCGACGGTGGCCAGCAACCGGCTGTCCGTGCTGCTGTCCACCGTGCGCGATGTGCTGCAGCCGCACCAGACAGGTGAGGACCTGTTGGTAACCACCAGTGGCGCGGTGGCGTTGAACCGTACCCAGGTCAGCGTCGATGTCGAGGACTTTCTCACTCGAGCCACCGCTGCCCTCGACGCGGATCGGGCGGACGAGCCGGATGCAACCGGTCGGCTGGTGGCAGCCGTGGCAACCCATACCGGGGATTTCCTTGAAGATGACCCTTACCAGGACTGGGCAGTCGGGCTAGCTGAGGAGGTCCGGGCGACCTACATCGCCTTACTTCGGGCGCTGTCTGCCCGAATGCGGGACGCGGGCGATACTGACGCTGCGGTGCTGTACACCTTGCGCCTGCTCGAACAGGACTGCTACGACGAAGACGCTCACCTGAGCCTTGTCAGTACTTTGTTTCACGCTGGTCGCCTTGGCCAGGCACGCCGTCACTATCGGAACTATGTCCGCCGGATGGAAGAGATCGGCGTCCGCCCGAGCCCGCCACCGGCGTGATCAGATCGCTCGCGGTGCCGCCATCCCGGTCAATGGCATATCGGAGCAGGGTCTGATTCCCAATTTCGGACCCCGCTCCGATGTGCGCACGACCTGCACGCGGCAACATCGTGGGCATGCTCGAGTTCGACGAACTGGCCAAGCACGTCCAGCACGATGTATTCGTGCGCTCGCCCCGCCGTAGCGGACTGGCCAGGGTGCTGACCGGCATGGGCGCAACCGTGCGCGCCGAATCCGGCAGGGGCCTCTTGGTTACCGGTATGGACGCTTGCAGGATTGCCTCGGCCGCCGCGGCGCATTACATACCGATCCAAGAACTGACACCGCGCAGTGCGATGCCACTCCGGTACAGCTAACTCATGCTTAGTTGCGGACCTGGATAGCAAGTCGATAGTTCGACATGTCACAAGAGGCTTAAAGTGCTTCAGCTCGAGAATGTTAGCAAAGCGTACAGGATGGGTAAGATGCATGTGCCTGTACTTCACGGTATCGACTTGACCATCGACGACGGTGAAATGGTCGCCATCATGGGCCCATCCGGATCGGGCAAGAGCACGCTGATGAACATCCTGGGCTGTCTTGATATCCCGACGAGCGGACGCTATCTACTCGACGGCGTCGACGTCAGCCGGCTTTCCAACAATCGGCTGGCCAAAATCCGCAGCCACCTGATCGGGTTCGTATTTCAATCGTTCAACCTGGTTCCCCGCACCAACGCGATCCACAATGTCGAGCTTCCTTTGGTTTACGCCGGAGTACGGGCTCGACGCAATCCTGCCCGGCGCGCCTTGGAGCAGGTCGGACTGGGCGAGCGCCACAAGCACATGCCTAACGAGCTGTCCGGTGGTCAGCAGCAGCGGGTGGCGATCGCACGAGCGCTGATCAACGATCCCGCGATTCTGCTTGCCGATGAGCCCACGGGCAACCTCGACACCGCATCCAGCATCGAAATCATGAGATTGCTCGGCGCGCTCAATGATGACGGTCGCACAATCGTGATCATCACACATGAGGAGGAGATCGCCAGATTTGCCAAGCGAATTGTGCGAATGCGCGACGGGCACATCGACAGCGACCAGCTACAGCGGAGCGCTCGGACAACTGCCTGCGCGTGAACCTGTTCGACAGCCGCAAGAGATCAACATCGGACACGTCCAAAACATACGGCGGGGGCTACTGACATTTAAGCCGTAGCTAAGTCATCGCTAAGATGGCCTGAAGTCACCGCCGTATTCTCTTCCTAGTCGTCGGACCGCGCCACTGACGTACCGAGTCGATGCCTAGAGAAAGGAGCGCGGAATGGCAACCACCATTGCGGGCGGCGGTAGCATCCGAACGGCTCGACGGGTAGACCGAGGATGCTAGCCCCTCCGGCGGTTGACGATTCCCGCTCAGAAATAGGACTTAGACATCCCCGTCGGTTCACATCGATGATCGCTTACGTCTGTGGGATGTCCCTGATGTACAACGGGCTGACGCGGGCGAAGGCCGGCACGTGAACATACGGGAGGCGGTGGTGATCGCGCTGCGGGCGGTGGGTGCCCACCGGCTGCGTTCCGCGCTGACCATGCTCGGCCTCGTCATCGGAGTTTCGGCGGTGATCCTACTCGTAGCCATAGGCAACGGAGTGCAGAAATCGGTCGATGCGCGTCTCCAACCGCTGGCCAGTCTAATCACCGTCGTGCCCACCTCCGGGGAAAGCCCCGGAGCATCCGCATCAAAAAATCTGACCGACGGCGACGTCGCGGCTTTGGAGAAGGCACCCGACATCGCCGCCGTCCTCCCGGAGGCAAGCGGCCCTTGGCTGATCAAGGCCGTTACCGCCCAGGGAACCGCACAGTCACTGGGCACCGTTGTCGGTTCCACCGACCGCTGGCTCGAAGTGAACTACCGGAATATGGAGGCTGGGTCGTTTTTTAACGAACACCAGGTACGCTCCGCTGCGAGAGTGGTGGTACTGGGGACCACCACGGTGGCCAACCTGTTTGACGGCGACTCCGCTGCTGCCCTGGGTAGCAGGGTCCAGATCAACGGTCAGAATTTCAAGGTCATCGGGGTGTTGCAATCCGCCGGCCTACCTGGCGACAAGGATGTGGTCATGCCGCTAGAAGCGGCACGCGACTACGTTTTCGGTCACGGCGACGTTATCAACCAAGCCACGGTGCAAGCCGCCTCGGTGGCCGCCGTACCCGCCGCGGAAGAGGAGGTAAACAACATCCTCGACGCCCGGCACCGGATCAGAAGCCCCGCAACCCGCGATTTCGAGGCGCAGTCCCTCACGACCGCCATCGCCACTTCCAACCAGATCCTGCAAGTCCTGACCTTGTTCACCGCTGCCGTGGCCACAGTCTCGCTGGTCGTCGGCGCGATCGGGATCCTCAACATCATGCTCGTCTCGGTCACCGAACGAACTCGCGAAATTGGGATCCGCAAGGCGATCGGCGCCACCAACCGCGCGATCCTCCACCAGTTCCTCGTGGAGTCCATCGTCCTTGCCGGCCTCGGTGGGCTCATCGGCGTCGGCATCGGGATCGGGCTGTCCGTCCTCGTCGGCGTTATCGCGCCCACCTTCGCGCCCTACTTAGGCTCCACCTTCGCCGGGTTCGCCCCAGTCGTGACGGCTCTCCCCGTCGTAGCGTCGTTCGCGATCAGCCTCACCATCGGGCTCATCGCCGGCGGCTACCCGGCCTACCGCGCCGTCCGGCTACGCCCCGTTGAAGCCCTCAGATACCAATAACACCCTGCACTCCACTTTCCGGGCTCCACAACAACGGTCATAGGACAAACTGTCCGCAATCTGGGATGCCTATATCCGCTCTGAGCTGGTCGTGCCGCGTAGCCGCGAATTTAGGCAGACGTAACATTGTGGACACCTTGTCCGGCCGCTAGGGTCCCAGCTGCGGCACAAAGAGATGAAAGGAGTCACTCACGGTTAAAATGTCGCTGACGTGCACTCACTGAAAGATGACAACACTGCACATCTGGACGAGCCCTCACCAAGCACACATCTTGTGAGGCTGGCGGTAAAACGCGGTTCGGCTGCATACCCGGCCTGACTGCGATCCGTGAAACAGTGGGTTTTGTCAGGGGGCGATAGCGTGACGCTGCCGGCTCGGCCAGAACCACCTGGCCCAGGTCACCAGCGAGTCGAGCGTCCATCGGTTGAGGAATTGCTGGACCGCGCTGCGGAGCGCCGGGTCTGTGTGGTGATCGGCGCAGCCGGTTGGGGCAAGACCACCGCGGTGGCGACCTGGTCACGCAGTCGCCCGACCGCGTGGCTGCGGTACGAGGACCATGAAGGCGATGCGGTTCACCTACTAGCCAGCCTGGTCAAGGCCTTCCAGACGCACGTGCCAGGATCCGCACCGATCCGGACTAATGCGGTGCTGGACGCGGATGAGGTTGAGCACTCCATCGAAACAATCTGCGTCTCGTTGAGCAGTGTCCTGAGTAGCGATCTCGTTTTGGTCCTCGACGACCTGCACGGGTTGAGCCCAGGTAGTGACGCGGCGGGTATCGTCGAGACTCTGTGTTACCGAGCACCGGACCGCCTGCATGTAGTCCTGATATCCCGGCGTGAGCTTCCATTCTCTTTGCAGCGGCTGCGGGGTCGTGGACATGTGGCAGAAATTCATGCGCCGAACCTCGCCTTCGATGTTGCGGACGTTGAAGCACTGCTGCGCCACACCGTGGGGCGGGAGCCGCCAGGCCTAGCCAGGCACGTGTGGGAAGAAACCGGTGGTTGGGCCGCCGCAGTGCACTGCGCCGTGGAGATACTCCGAGGAGTCAGTGTGGACCAGCGCCTGGGCGCGGTGGGACGGCTGTCCGACCCGGGAGAGCGATTTCATGACTACCTGGATGAGGAGGTCATCGGCACCGCGCCTGACTCGGATCAGCAGCTACTGCGTAGGTTAGCAATCTTCGGCGAGATCAGATTCGCGATGGAGATCGCGAGCGGGCTCCATGATCCGACGACTAGACTCGCCCAACTGAGCCGTCAGGGACTGGTGCGGCGGACCGCCCGGGACGCTGGCTGGGCGCTTGTACGTCCGTTGCAGCGCTTCGTTGAGTACGAGATGGCTGCGCGTGTCAACGAGCGGAAAGCATTACACGTGGCCGCCGCCAACGAATGTATCGAGAGGAGCGCACCGGCCGAGGCCCTACGACATCTGCTCGCAGCCGGGGATCACGCGGCGTGCGTCTCATTACTGGTCGATCATGGCGATGCGCTGGTAGAGCACGGCGAACTTGACGCCGTGTTACAGGCAACCGACTTGCCAGCCGAATACCTCGATGACCCACGGATCCAACTGGTTCTCGGACAAGCACAGCAGGTGCAGGGGCAGTGGACGCAGGCGCTGCAGCATTTTCAGCGCGCCGGCCACGACCGACATGAGCTGGAACCGGCGTTAGCGTGGGGGACCGGGCTGATCGCCTTTGCGCGGGGTGACTTCGCTGGAGTCCAGGCCCTGACACGGCGAACTCGGATGGGCCGGGAGGACACGCTCGAGGAAACGCGGGTGCTGGCGTTGTCAGCCAGCGCCCACCGGATGACCGGCGACCTCGTGAGCCTGCGCAGGATCGCAGGCAGAGCGCGGGCTGCGGCCCGACGGTGCGGAGATCCGCGCGCGTGGTCCGTTGTTCACCACCTCTTCGCGCTACTGTCAGCTGCTGAAGGCAACTGGCAGCGGACTGACGCCCATTGCACCGAGGCGTTGCGCAGCGCCGAGACCAGCCAGGACCTGCTGCAGTTGATGCGGACTCGGGCCTTCCGGGCTTTTCATCAGTTCGAAGCGGGTGCGCCGCGCCACGCGTTGGCCGACGCCGAGATCGCGTTGAGCCTCAGCGAGCGATGCGAAAGCCCATTTTATATCGCCCACGCACTGACCACCCGCGGCCGCGCCCGTGGCCGTCTGGGGATGCTGGCTGAGGCGGTGGCCGATTTCACCACAGCAATCGACCTACTCCAGCGCATCGGTTCTCAATTTTCGGCCTGGCCACTGTGCGGACTCGGCGACGTGCACCGGATAAGGGGGCAGCTAGTCCGCGCCCGGGCAGCCTACGAAGAGGCTCTGGCGCTGGCTGAACCGTCCCACGACGTGTTCGGCCTCAGTTCGGCGCTTATGGGTCTCGCCCGCATTGCCGCAGCCGATGATTTGGAGGCAGCTCGTAAGTGGGCAGACCGTGCCGTGGGGTTAGGTGAAGGACTTCGCACAGTCCCAACATTGCTGACCCGCGGCTGGGTTGAGTTGATGGGTGGTGACCGCCACAGCGCCTCGGCGGATGCAAACCGGGCTGCGGTAGCCGCCCGGCAACGGCGAGATGACCCGGGGCTGGCCGAGGCCATCACCCTCGGCGTGCTGGCGTCCAGCGATCCGTCGGTAAATGTCGCTCTGCTTCATGAGGCAATCGGTATCTGGCAGGAAACCGGCTGCCGCATCGAGGAAGCCGCGACCACCGTCGTGGCCAGTCGTATCGGCGCATCCATTCACGAGCTTGACCCCTACCCTGCGGACCAGATGCTTCGGGACCACGGCATTGACGTCGACTCACGGCGGGCCGCAGGACCGCTCGGCGTGCTGCTCCGTTCCGCACCTGCGATACTCATCCAGACGCTCGGGGTGTTCCGGGTCATCCGCGACGCGTTTCCTGTTCCGAATTCCGCATGGAAGTCGAAAAAAGCACGAGAATTGCTGAAAATTTTGGTTGCCCGGCGCCGGCCGACTCCCCGTGATCAACTGATAGAACTATTATGGCCAGAAGTAGACCCGTCCCTGGCCGGCAACCGGCTATCCGTGCTGCTATCCACCGTCCGCGAAGTGCTACAACCCCAGCCTGCAGGCGAAGGCCCGTTGGTTACCACCGACGGTGCGGTGTCATTGAATCCCAGCCAAGTTCGCGTCGACGTCGAAGAGTTCCTGACGCAAGCCACGGCGGCCCTCGACGCAGACCGTGCAAAAGCACCTGACGCAACCGCGCGACTCGCCAACGCCGTCACCGCCTATACCGGGGGTTTTCTCGAAGACGACCCCTACCAAGAGTGGGCCGTCGCGTTGGCTGAAGAAGTCCGGGCTACCCACATCGCTGTGCTACGGGCACTGGCAGCCCGGCTACGCGATGCTCTCGATACCGGCGCGGTCGTGCGCTACACGCTGCGCCTACTCGAACAGGATTGCTACGACGAGGAAGCCCACCTCAACCTCGTCAGCGTCCTGCTCAGCCGCGGACACCTCGGCCAAGCACGCCGTCACTACCAGAATTACGTACGCCGGATGAAGGAGATCGGCGTGCGACCACGCCCGCTGCAGGAGGTCTCACCTCCGGAGAGCATGGCGCGGTGACCAGCTGCGGTCGGTGCTAGAGGTTCCCATCCCCCGTCAGCGGTAAAAGGCCAGCGTAGTAGCGGGCGTCCTCGCTCAGTGCTGACGATGTGACCGTCGCTTAGCCAGTTGCACACAGTCCTGATTTCACTACTTTGAGCAATAAATCACCCGAGAGAGGTGCTCGCTGGGCGCACCGTCCCGATGCTTGGCCTAAGAGCTAGCTAAGCGCACCTGAAGACCACCCAAAGGGCTGATACGTAGTGTCCTGCGGACAGGTGAGCACCGCGTTACACCGAGAGGAGATGCCGTGACGGGCGCCCGGGAAATCGACTGTCCGCCATCGAGGAGCGCAGGCGCCGGGGGTTCTCCGCTTGCCTCGATCCCTACCGCTGACGTCCCTGAGCAGAGGACTTCGGTGGCAGACAAGCCCGCGACGAGCGCACCTCACGATCAACACCACGAGAATGGCAGGCAGAGCTTCCGCGCTAACAACCAGGTATTGCGGTGTCGTGGAAAAGCACGGAGTGGGCAAGTGCTCATAGTCGAACGGACCGAAGCCGACCTGATCGCCGAACAGCTGCCCGAGCCGTTGTTAGACCGTGGCCGTCTGCACGACATGCTTTCCACCTTGGCTCGGAAATATCAGGTTCCGGGGGCTCAGCTCGCCATCCACCATGGTGGCGAGAAGGTGGCGATAGAGGTTGGCGAACTGCGGTATGGAACAGGACGTTCCGTTACCCAGGACACGGCTTTCCCCATCGGGTCGATCACCAAAGCCTTCACCGCGACTCTGGCGATGATCCTTGTCGCGGATGGGGACATTGATCTCGACGCCCCGCTCAGTGAGCACCTGCCCGAGCTGCGCGATCTGGGAGACGAGCTCAACCTTCGTCAGCTGTTGAGCCACACCAGTGGTTTCGCTAATGAACCCGGCAATGAGGTGCGCGCCACCTCCATACGGCGCTATGTGCTGGACCACTGCAGCCGTCAGAACCTGGTGCTACCGCCAGGCACCGGCTTCTCGTACTCGAACATCGGCTATGTCCTGGTCGGCCATCTGATTGAGACGGTTACGGGAATGAGTTGGTGGGAGGCCATGGAGTCGTGCCTGCTGCGGCCGCTCGGGATCGAGCCAACGTTCATTGGCGCGCCAGAGCATCGGCCGCTCGCCACGGGTCACTCGGTCAACATAGCTGCTGGCAGAACGCGGCCCGTCGAACAGTCGATAGTACCCGCTGAGGCACCGGCTGGTGCATTGGCGATGAGTGCTCTCGATCTTGTGGCTTTGGGACTCACTCAGCTTGATAGCGCACTGTTACCTGCTACGTACGCTCAGCAGATGCGGGAAGCCGTTCCTCTCGCAGAACCGTGGGGAATGGCTGACGGATGGGGACTGGGCCTAGCGGTGTTCGGGACCGGTAACACCGCCTGGGTAGGCCACTTCGGTGGCCTCATCGGAACAGCCTGTGACGTCCGGCTTGATCCTGTCAGCGGCTGCATCGTGGCGTTCACCAGCAATGCGAATTCTGGCGGCATGTGGCATGAATTGATTGACGAGTTGCGCAGGGCGGGACTCCCTATCAGAGACTGCTCCAATACAGAAGTACGGGGACGACCGACTGTTCCCCCGCCAGGGTGCGCGGGCAGCTACCTCAACGGAAAGGCCGAGTGGACAATCTCAGTCACTGAGACCGGCACCCTTTGCCTCGCGGTCGATGGTGACGTCATCGCGGAGTTCACATGTTTCGAAGATCTTAGATTTTCGGCGCCGGCCCAACCGAAGATCCGTGGGCGTTTTCTGCGAGATCCGACTAACGGAGATATTAATCGAATCCAGGTGGGCCTCTGCGTGGCCCTTCGCGAGTCAGCCATAAGTGAAAACAGGCAATATCTATACGGCGCAGCCGCTGTCGGCGCATAGTAGACGTCCTGTATTACGGCCGTTGAGGGAACGCGCGTGAAAGGTTCCGAAGATTCGTGACTGTACCCGATAGATTGTTACCCGCCGAGGAGATGACCGATCAGGCGGGTCGCCGGACGTTATCGTTTGCCGAGCAACTTCGGTACTGGGAAAAACGGCTCGACAGGGCATCGGCACTGCGGTTACCAATTGATCGTTCGCGCCCGGTTGACACGGATTACACAGCCACCGCTACGCATGAATTCGACGTACCTGGGAATGTAGCCGCGCAGCTGATCGAACTAAGCACTAGGCGTGCCGTCTCGCTGCTGGATATCGGAGTCGCCGCCTTTCAAATCGTGCTAGCGCGCTACACAGGTCAGCAAGATGTCATGGTGGCCACGCTGGCCCCCGACCAGAAGAACCCGGTGGTGCTGCGATCGCAGGTGCTGGACTCGAGCTCTTTGCTGGACTTCTTACTCGAAGTACACGCCACGACTAGGGCCGCCTTCACGCACTCCGACGTTCCATTCGACCATGTTGTCGAGAAGCTGGCTGTCGAATCTAAGCTTGCGCGCGCGATGGTGCTGCGCGACGGTGCTCGCGCTCCACATTACGCTGACATCGCGGTACGTCTCGTCGAGCAGCATGCCGCGCTGTCAGGAATTGTCGAATACCGTGCTGGCCACATCGATCAGATAACCGTTAAGCAGCTGGCCACTAATCTGGTTCGTGTACTTGAAGCGGTGGCGGCTGATCCCACCGTGGCGCTAGGTGAGATTGACATCTTAGCCGCCGCCGGGCAGCAGGAAGCACCAACCGAAGATCAGGAACCGGTCGAGCAATACTGGCGCGGGTTACTGTCGGGGTTCGAGTCACCCACCCCGCTGCCCTATGACCGGGCCCCGATCGAAACCCACCGCACCGAGTCCGCCCATTCGGTGTCCATCCAGCTCACGGTGGAGGAGTCAGCCCGGCTCCGCGGGATGGCCCAACGCCACGCGGTGACGGTCAGCACCGTCGTGCAAGGCGCCTGGGCGCTGTTGCTGTCGCGCTACAGCGGCCAGCACGAGGTGGTCTTTGGCACCGCCGTTGCCAGGCATCCCGCGGACCTAACCGGTGTCGAGGACATGATCGGCATGTTCATGAACACCGTCCCCACCCGCATCACCCTCACTGATGACCAGCCCGTGCTCACGTGGCTGCAACAGGTGCAGACCGAGCAGGTCGAATCCCTACAATACGACTACGTATCCCACACCCAACTCCAAGCCTGGAGCGACCTGCCTCCGGCCACCAACCTATTCAACAGCGTCGTCATCTTCGAAAACTATCCCTTCGGCGACCGAGCCATCGAAGCGGTCGAGACCACCGACTTCGCACTGGCACTGTGCGTCTATCTCGATGACCAACTCGATTTCGAGCTCGCCTACGATCCGGCGCTATTCAACACACACACCGTCACACGGATGGCCGGACACTTACGGCTACACCTGAAACACGTCATCACCAACCCACATCATCGGATAGGCGAAATACCGAGCCTCACGCCGGCACAAATTCAGCAGGTGTTGGTGGGGTGGAATGACACCGCAGTCGATGTGCCCGCGGTGACCTTTGTGGAGTTGTTCGAAGCGCAGGTGCGGCGTAGTCCTGATCAGACGGCGCTGGTGTGTGGACACAGCTGGTTAAGTTTCGCCGAGCTCAACATGCGGGCCAATCAACTTGCCCACCATCTGATCACCTTGGGAGTGGGACCGGAACGGCTGGTCGCGCTGGCCCTGCCCCGCTCCGAAGACATGATCATCGCGCTGCTCGCGGTGTTCAAAGCCGGCGGCACCTACCTACCGATCGACCCCGAACTGCCCGCCGAGCGCATCAGCTTCATGCTCACCGACGCCAGCCCAGCCGTGGTCGTGGCCACCCACTCCGCCGACAAAATCCACCCCCTCCTGTCGGCGGACACCACACTGCTGGTGCTCGACGATTCCCACACCCACACCGCACTGCACAACTCATCCACTTCCAACCCGACCGGCGCCGACCGGCTCAGCAGCCTCACCCCCAGCACGCTGGCGTATGTGCTGTACACCTCGGGCTCCACCGGCCGACCCAAAGGGGTGCAGGTGGAACACCGCAGCTTGGTGAATCTGGTGTGGCACCACCGCAACGGGTTTGTGGCTGCGGCCGGTGGTGGACGCCTTCGAGTCGGATTGAGCGCGGCGTTTTCCTTCGATACCTCGTTGGAGGGGCCATTGCTGATGGCCGATGGTCATCAGCTGCACCTGATGGACGACGAGATCCGGCTCGACGCGCAGGCGCTGGTGGACTACGTCATCGCGCACCGCCTCGACTTCCTCGATCTGACACCGTCGTATTTGCGGCAGCTGCTCGCGGCTGGACTGCTGACCGACCCCAGGCATTGTCCGCAGGTGCTGATGCTCGGTGGCGAAGCGCTGGACGCATCGTTGTGGGCTGAGCTAGCCGCCGCCGAAGCCACCACCAGTTACAACTTCTATGGCCCCACCGAATGCACCATCGATGCCCTGTCCTGCCCGGTGCAGCCGGGCCTGGCCCCGGCGGTCGGGCGCCCGCTGGCCAACCTGCGCGCCTATGTGCTGGATGCTGCGCTGCGCCCGGTCCCGGTCGCCGCGCCTGGGGAGCTGTATTTGGCCGGCCCGCAGCTGGCCCGCGGATATCTGCACCGCCCCGGCCTGACCGCCGCCCGGTTTGTGGCCTGCCCGTTCGGGGCGCCAGGGCAGCGGATGTATCGCACTGGCGACCGCGTGCGCTGGCGCGCTGATGGCAACCTGGAATATTTGGGCCGCACCGACGAGCAGGTCAAAATCCGCGGATTCCGCATCGAACCCGGCGAAATCGAAGCCGTGCTGCGCCAACAACCTCACATCGCCGATGCCGCGGTCATCGCCCGGGAAAACCATGACGGCCACCAATTGCTGGTCGCCTACCTCATCCCCACCCCCACCGGCCAACCACCGGCCACCAGCCAGCTGCGCACCACCCTCAGCAACACGCTGCCCCACTACATGGTGCCCGCGGCCTTTGTCGTCTTGGACCAGCTACCGCTCAATTCCAGCGGAAAACTGGACAGGCGAGCGCTTCCCGCCCCGAATTGGGACACGCGCACTGATTACATACCGCCTCGCACTGATACTGAAAGGAAGCTCGCGCAGATCTGGTCCGAAGTTCTTGGCGTGAAACTGGTTGGCGTTGAGGACAACTTTCTCGAGCTCGGCGGCGACTCACTGCTGAGCTTTCGAGCGCTCTCCCAGATCCGCGTGACTTTCGGCGCGAACTTATCCGCCCGCGCGGTATTCGATGCCCCGACCGTGGGAGCGCTCGCGGACCTCTTGTCAACGGCACTCAGCGCTGAACACGCTACGCGAATTACACCCGTGTCGCGCGATCGGGCGCTGCCACTTTCTCCCGCACAGCAACGGTTGTGGTTAATAGAGCAATTGACTCCGGGTGGAACCGAGCACAACACCGGGGTCGGACTGCGGCTGTCCGGTGACTTGGACCGTGACGCGCTGCGGGAAGCTTTGAATGCCCTAGTTGGCCGGCACGAGGCGCTGCGAACAACGTTCCATAACGTAGACGGGGACCCGGTTCAGGTGGTCGCCGCGGGCGGCGAGATACCACTACGGTCCGTCGATCTGTCCGCGATGCCCATGGACCGGCGGACCCCCGCAATGGACGAGGTTCTGGCGGACGAGCTAAGCCGCCCATTCGACCTGGAGTCCGGCCCGCTGACTAGGGCAGTGCTGGTGCGTCGCGCCGAGGACGAGTATGTGCTGCTGGTCAACCAGCATCACCTCGTCACCGATGGTTGGTCTGTCCGAGTGCTCGTGGACGAGCTGACCATGCTGTATGCGGCCGCTCGCGGGGCTCCCACCGAGTTGCCAGAGCTACCTGTCCAGTACCCAGATTTCGCTGTGTGGCAACACGAACGGCTTTCCGGTGCGACTCTAGAGCCGCACTTGAATTACTGGCAGCGCAAACTCGCCGGCATTGAAACACTTGAGCTGCCGACCGACCGGCCCAGGCCCCACCTACGCACCACCGCTGGCGCGCTACACCGCCAAGACTTGCCAGCTAGCTTAGTTAAAGCATTGACAGCCGCCGGGCGCAGACACGGCACCACGTTGTTCATGACGCTGGCCGCCGCGGTGCAAATACTGTTTTCGCGGTACAGCGGACAACAGGACATCGCGATCGGCACCGTGACCTCCGGTCGCAAGCAGACAGAACTAGAGAATCTCATTGGATTCTTTGTGAATACCGTTGTGCTACGCTCCACGATAAACAGCGCGCGAACTCTCGGCGAGTTCATGTCCGACGTCCGAGAAACGATGCTGGAGGCGTTCGCGCATGACGAGGTACCGTTCGACCGGCTCGTACAGGAACTTCGTCCGGACCGTGATCCCAGCCGCAACCCGCTGGTGCAGGTCATGCTCGTGCTACAGGATGTGGTATTGCCGCCACGGGAAATCGATGGTTTGCGCATCACCGAACACGAGCTTCCTCATGTTTCCGCCCAGTTTGATCTCGTCGTGGAATTTGTGCCGCAAAATGGCTCGCTAAATGTGGCGATCAAGTACAACACCGACCTGTTCGACGCGGCCACGATCGAGCGGATGGTCGCTCATTTGTGTCGCCTGCTGGCGGGCATTGCTGAGGATACCGGCCGGGCGATCCATGCGCTGCCGATGTTAAGTCCGGCAGAAACTGATCAGTTGTTGGTGGAGTGGAACGACACCAGCCACGACCTCGTCCCGACGACCGTGGCGGAGTTGTTCCAGGAGCAGGTGGCCCGGACCCCGCAGGCGGTCGCGGTCCGCGATGCGGGTACCAGCGTGTCGTATACGAGCTTGAACGCCCGCGCTAATCAGCTGGCCCGGCATCTGATCAGCCTGGGAGCCGGCCCCGAACACTGTGTAGCCCTGGCCCTGCCCCGGTCGCCCCAGCTGATCGTCGCGCTGCTGGCTGTGCTCAAAGCGGGTGCGGCGTATGCCCCGATCGATGTAGATCACCCGCCGGAGCGCATCGCATGGGTACTCGCCGACGCCGCCCCTACCCTGCTGATCACCACCAGCACCGTCGCCGACCGACTCCCGGCCGTGGCCGGCCTGGCCCAGGTGGTCCTCGACCAACCCGCCACCGCCCAAACCCTGGCCGGCTACCCCGACGCCGACTTGACCGATGACAACCGGCTTACCCCCCTGGTCCCAACCCACCCTGCCTATGTCATCTACACCTCCGGGTCGACCGGACGACCCAAGGGCGTGGTGGTCACCCACCGCTCGCTGGTCAATTACCTGCTATGGGCCACCCAGGCCTACCCCAGCCTGCGTGATGTCGCCCTGCTGCACTCCCCGGTGACCTTCGACCTGAGCGTCACCACCTTGTACGGGCCCCTGCTCGTCGGCGGCTGCATCCAGCTGACCGATCTCACCCCCCATACCGCAGACCAGCCCACCGACCCCGTCCTGGCGTGCGCCTTCCTCAAAGCCACTCCCAGTCACCTCACGCTGCTCACCACTCTTCCCGACGCCTTTAGCCCCGCTGGTGAGCTCGTGCTGGGCGGCGAGCAACTACTCGGCGACACCCTCGCGCAGTGGCGAGATCATCACCCCACCGCCACGGTGATCAACGAATACGGGCCCACCGAAACCACCGTCGGCTGCATGCAACACCGCATCGACCCCGGCACCCCGCTTGCCCCCGGACCCATCTCCATCGGCCGACCCAGCTGGAACACCCACCTGTATGTCCTCGACGCCCATCTGCGCCCGCTACCGGTGGGCGCACCCGGGGAGCTCTACGTCGCCGGCGCCGGCCTGGCCCGCGGATATCTGCACCGCCCCGGCCTGACCGCGGCCCGATTCCTGGCCAACCCCTTCGGAGCGCCCGGACAGCGGATGTATCGCACCGGCGACCTAGTCCGCTGGCGCGCCGACGGCACCATCGACTACCTCGGGCGGGTTGATGAGCAGGTCAAGATCCGCGGATTCCGCATCGAACCCGGCGAAATCGAAACCGTACTCGCCTCCCATCCCCAGGTCGCGCACGCCGCGGTCATCGCCCGCGAAGACCAACCCGGTCACCAACACCTCGTCGCCTACCTCGTGTCCCGATCAGACACCACCGCTGATCCCATCGAACTACGCGCCTACGCAGCGACCATGCTGCCGGACTACATGCTGCCCGCGGCGTTTGTGAACCTCGATCAGCTGCCATTCACCCCGCACGGGAAACTAGACCGCAGCGCACTACCCGCACCCGAATGGAAAACGGCTGTTGGTTACATACCTCCGCGCACTCCCACGGAACGGATATTGGCGCAGGTGTGGGCGCAGGTGCTAGGCGTCGACCAAATCGGTGTCGAAGACAACTTCTTCCAGCTCGGCGGCGACTCCATCCTCAGTATTCAGGTGGTGTCGCGGGCCCGTCGGGCGGGACTTGGCCTGTCCCCGAGCGATGTGTTCCTCCATCCAACAGTGGCATCGTTGGCGGCGGCGTCAGCGCAGGCGGTTCCTGTGGTGGCTCAGCAGGGCCCGGTCACCGGCCCGGTGGCGTTGACCCCGATTCAGCAGTGGCTGTTTGAGACCGACC
This sequence comes from Pseudonocardiaceae bacterium, assembly GCA_036378735.1. Classification (GTDB taxonomy): domain Bacteria; phylum Actinomycetota; class Actinomycetes; order Mycobacteriales; family Pseudonocardiaceae. Next base: position 23,413 of record DASUVX010000036.1, read on the forward strand.
CAGACGGTCCGCAGCGTTTCACTCAGTCGGTGTTGGTCGAGCTGATTCTGGGCGTGGATGAACAGGCCTTGGGGCACGCGCTGGATGCGGTGTTGGCGCATCACGATGCGCTGCGCATGCAATTCGATCAGGTCGACGGTCAGTGGCGGCAGCAGAATATGCCGGTCCGGCCGGCCATCGTGTTGCACCGCCATGACCTGTCCGAGCTGGACAGCGTCCAGCAGGATTCGAGAATGCAACAGATCGTGCTGGACGTCGAGGCCAGTTTCGATCTCAGTCAGGCTCCGTTGATACGTGCGGTAGTGTTCGATCTGGGCACCGGGCAATGCCCCATGCTATTCCTATCAGTGCACCATCTGGTGATTGATGGCGTATCGTGGCGGATTTTGCTGGAGGACCTCAACACCGCTTATCAACACACCGCGCGCGGGGAGCGCGTGCGGCTACAATCCAAGACGACCCCATTCCAACAATGGGCACGCCAGTTAACCGAGCACGCCGCCCACGGCGGATTCGACAATGAGCGCGACTACTGGCTTGACCTGCTCGACACCTGCGATCCCAGCCTGCCACTCGACACCACAGGCGCCAACATCATCGCGTCTACCCGCTCGGTGACCGTGCGCCTCAGCGCCGACGAAACCCAAGCCTTGCTCCAGGACGTGCCCCGGGCCTACCGCACCCACATCAATGACGTGTTGCTGACCGCGCTGGGCCAGGTCCTGTCGGCCTGGACCGGCCACGACAGCGTCTTGATCGATTTGGAAGGCCATGGCAGAGAAGACCTGTTCCCGGGAGTAGACCTGTCCCGCACCGTGGGCTGGTTCACCACCATCTTCCCCATCGCCTTGCACATTTCGCCCGACGCCGGCACCGGTGAGCTACTCAAGTCGGTCAAAGAACAGCTGCGCGCCATCCCCGGACGCGGCCTGGGCTACGGCGCACTGCGCTACCTGGCTCAAAACGCCGACCTGGCCCAGCAACCCACACCCCCAGTCAGCTTCAACTACCTGGGCCAGTTCACCCAGACCGCCGACAACAACACCGACGGACTTTTCACCGCCCTACCCGGCGGGCTCGGCGGAGAGGCCAATCCCCACGCCACCCGTGACCACCTGGTCGACGTGCTGGGCCACGTCGACCACCAGTGCCTCGAATTGACCTGGAGCTATTCGCACCACCTGCACCACCACCAAACCATGACCGCCCTCGCGCACGACATGATCCAAGCGTTGCGCGAGATCATCACCCACTGCGCCCAACCCGGCGCCGGTGGTGCCACCCCGTCGGACTTCCCGTTGGCCCACCTCGACCAGCTCACCGTGGATGCGCTGGTTGGTGATGGTCGCAACGTCGACGACATCTACCCGCTGACCCCGATGCAGGCCGGGATGGTCTTCCACAGCTTGGTCGATGACTCCGGGGCCTATGTCGACCAAAGATGCCTGCATCTGTCGGGAGTGTCTGACCCCCACGCGCTGGTCACCGCCTGGCAGCGGGTCGTCGATCGCACCCCGGTGCTGCGCAGCCGCGTGGTCTGGGAGGGCGTGCCCCAACCCCTGCAGGTGACCCAGCGCCAGGTCAGCGTGCCCATCACTCACCACGACTGGCGCAACCTGCCCGA
>DASUVX010000037.1:0-20974 GCA_036378735.1 Pseudonocardiaceae bacterium
ACTCACCCGTTCGCCGCTCGTGTACCCCGAAGGGCCTTACCGCTCGACTTGCATGTGTTAAGCACGCCGCCAGCGTTCGTCCTGAGCCAGGATCAAACTCTCCATTGAATGCCTTCAACAGAAAACAACACCCACCCACAACAGGGCAAGCATCGCACTGATCACTAGCACTGATCACTAGCACAACAAACAACACAAACAAACATGGCACTAACAAAAATCAGCACACTGTTGAGTTCTCAAAGAACAAACACACACCATCACGAACCACCGAAACGGCAGTTAGATCCGGGATGACTCACTGTCGACTTACCCGACCCACCGACCCCTTGAGGCCTCTACGAACCGGGCGACCCATCGAGCTTACCAGCCTCCCGAGTGGGCCTCCCCGCGGCCCTGGCCTTGCTCTCAGTGCGGTTAACGCGCTGAGCGTCTCGTCCATTCCGCTGCGGGGCGAGGGAGAAGGTACGGCCAGCGCACCAGAGAAGTCAAATCGGCGTGTCCGCCAGCCGTACTGAGGGTCCGCGTCACTGAACCCGCACCCCAGCGGTATGGCGCCGACCACGTCGCAACACCAGCCACCCGCCAGGTAGCAGGTCCGACTCGGTGGGTGTCCAGCCCTCATCCCCGATCTTGGTGTTGTTCACCGACGCGCCACCTTCCCGGACTGTGCGGCGCGCGGCGCCCTTGCTGTCGGCCAGACCGCTGGCGACCAGCAGATCGACGATCGTGGGCCGGTCAGCCAGCAGCACCTTTCCGGTGGGAGCCTGCGCCATGGCGGCATCCAGCGTGCGCTCATCCAGATCTCGCAACTCTCCCTGACCGAACAGCGCCCGGCTGGCGGAAGCGGCACGGCGGGCCTCCTCCGGACCGTGTACCAGGGCGGTGATCTCCGCAGCCAGCACCCGCTGCGCCTCCCGAGCGTGCGGTCGTTCGATCGTGCGTCGCTCCAGGTCTGCGATGTCGTCTCGGGATAGGTCGGTGAACACCTTGAGGTAGCCGACCACATCCCGGTCGTCGGCGTTGATCCAGAACTGGTAAAAGGCGTACGGGCTGGTCAGATCGGGGTCCAACCAGATTGAACCGCCTTCGGTCTTGCCGAATTTGGTGCCGTCGGCCTTGGTGATCAGTGGGGTGGCCAGTGCGTGCACGCCGCGCTGCTCGACCCGATGAATGAGATCCACGCCAGCAGTGAAGTTGCCCCATTGGTCGCTGCCGCCGATCTGCAGCATGCAGCCGTAGCGCCGGTAGAGCTCGAGGTAGTCCAGAGCCTGCAGGAGTTGGTAGCTGAACTCGGTGAAACTGATTCCTGCGTCCGAGTGCAACCGCGCGCTCACCGCCTCCTTGGCGAGCATCCGGTTCACCCGGAAGTGTTTGCCAACGTCGCGGAGGAAATCGATGGTGAGCAGCGGCTGGGTCCAATCCAGGTTGTTCACCATGGCGGCCGGGTACGGCCCCGCGAAATCGAGGTAAGGCTCGATCTGAGCACGGATCCGCTCCACCCAACCTGCAACGACATCCTTGGTGTTGAGCACCCGCTCAGCGGTCGGCTTGGGGTCCCCGATCAGCCCGGTAGCGCCACCGACGAGCCCCAGCGGCCGGTGACCGGCGCGTTGGAACCGGCGCAGGGTCAGGATCTGCACCAAGTGGCCAAGATGCAGGCTCGGTGCGGTGGGGTCGAACCCGCAGTACAACGTGATCGAGCCGGCGTCGCAGTCGCGGCGTAGCGCGTCGAGGTCGGTGCTCTGCGCGATCAGACCGCGCCAGGTCAGCTCGTCGAGGATGTGCACTCCCACCTCCTCATCATCCCGCACGCGCCTCGCTGGCTATCCGATGCCGGCGGTAGGCAGATACCGCAGGGCTGCCGCGCACCCAGAACCGCCAGGGCCGGTCGTGCGCGGCCGCGACCCCGACTCGTGGTCCGGTGCAGACCTGTTCGGCAGGGACCGGATCGCCAGGCAGCAGCCGCACCGGCGACGACGGATCGACGAGATCGAGGCCGTTGTGCTCCCGACCCAGGCCGAGCAGTCTCGCCAGCCGGGCAGGCCCGCGAGCGAGCTCGGCGTCAGATCGTGCGGTGGGCCGGCGCAGTTTGGCGACAGCATGGCCGGAGACGACCTCAGCAGCACGTAACAGCACCGCGCCGGGTTCCCCGTCGGGCAGGCAGGAGATGTTCGCGCAGAAGTGCATCCCGTAAACGAAATAGACGTACAGATGCCCTGGTGGGCCGAACATCACGGCGTTGCGTGCGGTGCGGCCCCGGTAGGAATGCGCCGCGGGGTCGTCGGCACCGCGATAGGCCTCCAGCTCGACGAGGCGGATCACCACCCGCCCATCCCGGCCATCGGCGACCAGCCGGCAGCCCAGCAGCAGCCGAGCAGCTGGCAGGACGTCCACCGCGAGACGCTCGCGCTGGAAGGTCGCCAGCGTCACGCGGTGATCCAGTTGCGGTGCTCACTGACGGCATGCCGAGCGCGCTGCAGCTGCTCGGCGACGCGTTCCGGCGCGGTGCCGCCGTAGGCGTCGCGGGAACCGATCGACCCGGCGACGTTGAGGACCCGGCGGACGTCCACGGTGAGCTCCGGGTGTACGGCGGCGAGCTCCATCTCGGACAGCTCGGCCAGCCCGACACCGCGGGACTCGGCCAGCCGTACGCAGGCGCCCGCGGCCTGGTGTGCGGTGCGGAACGGCACGCCCTGGCGGGCCAGCCACTCGGCAAGGTCGGTGGCCAGGGTGAACCCAGCTGGGGCCAGTTCGGCGAGCCGGTCGGTCTGGAAGGTCAGGGTGGCGATCATCCCAGCCATCGCCGGCAGCAGCAGTTCGAGCTGGTCGACCGAATCGAACAGCGGTTCCTTGTCTTCTTGCAGGTCCCGGTTGTAGGCCAGCGGTTGCGCCTTGAGCGTGGCCAGCAGCCCGGTGAGGTTGCCGATCAGCCTGCCGGCCTTGCCTCGTGCCAGTTCGGCCACATCGGGGTTCTTCTTCTGCGGCATGATCGAACTGCCGGTTGAGTAGGCGTCATCCAGCTCGACGTAGCCGAACTCGGCGGTCGACCAAAGGATGATCTCCTCGGCGATTCGCGATAGGTCGACGGCCAGCATGGCGAGCACGAACGCAGCCTCGGCGGCGAAATCTCGCGAGGCCGTGCCGTCGATCGAGTTCTCCACCGGCGCATCGAAGCCGAGTTCAGTGGCCACCGCGGCCGGGTCCAGTCCGAGCGACGAGCCGGCCAGCGCACCCGAGCCGTAAGGCGAGACCCCGGCCCGCGCATCCCAATCCCGCAGCCGCTCGACGTCGCGCAGCAGGGCCTGAGCATGCGCACCAAGGTGGTGGGAAAGCAGCACGGGCTGGGCGTGCTGCAGGTGGGTGCGGCCCGGCATGGGGGCGTCGGGGTAGGTCTGCGCCTGGTCGAGCAGGGCGTCGATCACCGCCAGGGTGCCGGTGGCGATCCGCCGAGCCGCGTCGCGTAACCACATCCGCAGCAGGGTGGCGACCTGATCGTTACGGGAACGACCGGCACGCAGACGACCACCCAGATCAGGTCCGGCGCGCTCGATCAGGCCACGCTCCAGCGCAGTGTGCACGTCCTCATCTTCAGGTACGGGAACGAACGCACCGGAGTCGACGTCGGTGTCGAGCCGGTCCAACGCGTCGAGCATCGCGGCCAGCTCACTTTGGTTGAGCAGGCCGGCATCATGCAGTACACGGGCGTGCGCGCGGGAACCGCGAATGTCGTAGCGGGCCAGCCGCCAGTCGAAGTGTGTTGAGGCGCTCAGCGCGGTGAGGGCATCAGCGGGTTTCTCGCTGAACCGGCCACCCCAGAGCCCGCTCACGACAACAGCTCCCGGTGGGTGGCCAGCTGGTCTCGTTGGGCCGCGATCTTTGATGGTAACCCCCACAGTTGTACAAAGCCCTTGGCAAGGGACTGGTCGAAGGTGTCGCCAGCGTCGTAGGTGGCGAGGTTGAAGTCATACAGCGAGTGCGCGCTGCGCCGTCCAGTCACCGTAGCCCGGCCGCCGGCCAGCTCCATGCGGATGTCGCCGCTGACGTGGCGTTGGGAGTCGGCGATGAATGCGTCCAGCGCACGCTTGAGCGGGGAGAACCATAGCCCGTCGTAGACCAGCTCAGTCCAGCGCTGCTCGACATGGCGCTTGTACCGGGCCAGATCGCGCTCCACGGTGACGTTTTCCAGCTCCTGATGAGCGGTGATCAGGGTGATCGCCCCGGGTGCCTCGTAGACCTCCCGGCTTTTGATGCCGACCAGGCGGTCCTCCACCAGGTCCAGCCGGCCGACGCCGTGCGCCCCCGCTTGGGAGTTGAGCTGTTGGATGGCTTCCAGCACGGTCACCGGGTCGCCGTCGATGGCGACCGGTACACCGGCCTCGAAGGTGATCATCAGCTGATCCGGGGTTTTCCACTCGGTCGGATCGCTGGTGTAGGAGTAGACGTCCTTGGTCGGGGCGTTCCACAGGTCTTCGAGAAACCCGGTCTCCACAGCCCGGCCCCACAGGTTCTGGTCTACGGAGAACGGCGAGCGTTTCGTGACGTCGATCGGGAGGTTGCGCTCCTCGGCGTAGGCGATCGCCTTCTCCCGGGTCCACGCGTAGTCCCGGACTGGTGCGACGACCTGCAGGTCGGGGGCCAGTGCGCCGATGCCGACCTCGAAGCGCACCTGGTCGTTGCCCTTGCCGGTGCAGCCGTGCGCGACGGCGGAGGCGCCGTGGTACTTCGCCGCCGCGACCAGATGCTTGGCGATCAACGGCCGGGACAACGCGGACACCAGCGGGTAGCGATCCATGTACAGCGCGTTGCATTGCAGGGCGGGCAGGCAGTACTGCTCGGCGTACTCGTCCCGGGCGTCGGCCACCACAGCCTCCACCGCACCGCAGGCCAAAGCCCGGCGGCGGATGGTTTCCAGGTCCTCGCCGCCCTGCCCGACGTCGACTGCAACTGCGACAACCTCAGCTCCGGTCTCTTCGGCAATCCATCCGATGGCCACTGAGGTGTCCAGCCCGCCGGAATAGGCCAAGACGACCCGCTCCATGTGTCCTCCTTCGGTTGGACCCGTCAGTGGGAATGCGACTTATAGCTCGCATCCCTACTCACGGGTGCGCCAGCGCCTCGATCCGGTGGGCGAGTTGGTCTCCGGTGAGCGGTTCCCGAGCGACGACCAGGATGGTGTCATCGCCGGCGAGAGTGCCGACCACCTCGGGCAGCGCCGCCCGATCCAGGGCACTGGCGACGAAATGGGCCGCCCCGGGCGGCGTGCGCAGTACTGCGAGGTTGCCGCTGGCGCCGGTGGAGACGAGTAGCTCGGACAGCACCCGGGTGAGCCGTGCGGTGCCGCCGGCCACCGCGCGCACCGGGCTGCCGTCCTCGGGGATGACGTACACGGGCGCCCCACTGTTCACGCCCCGTAGCTTCACCGCGCCGAGCTCGTCGAGGTCCCGGGACAGCGTGGCTTGGGTGACCTCGATGCCTTCACCGGCGAGCAGGGCGGCCAGCTCCGTCTGGCTGTGCACCATACGGTGGGTCACCAGTTCGACGATGCGAGCCTGCCGGCCAGCTCGGGTGGATGTCATATCGCCCGCTCCGAACCCAGTCGAACCGGGTCGAGCAACCAAGTCAGCAGGGCTTTCTGCGCGTGGAGCCGGTTCTCGGCCTCGTCCCACACCGCGCTGGCCGGACCGTCGATCACCTCGTCGGTGATCTCGGCCCCCCGGTGCGCGGGAAGGCAGTGCAGCACGGTGACCTTCTTGGAACCATCGCCGGACGCGCGAGCCAGCAGCTCGGCGTTGATCTGCAGCGGCCGGAACAGGGTGAGGCGATCGAGCCCGTCGCTGTCCTGGCCCATCGAAGTCCAGGTGTCGGTCACCAGGACGTCGGCGCCGTCGACGGCAACACGCGCGTCGGCGAGCACGGTGGCGCTGCCACCGGTCTGCGCGGCGCGGTGTTTGGCCGCGAGCAGCACCTCCGGTACCGGCTGGAAGCTTGGCGGAGCGGCGATCCGGATGTGCAACCCGGCGGTGGTCCCGCCGAGTAGCAGGGAGTGCGCCATGTTATTCGCCCCGTCGCCGAGGTAGGTCAGCGTGAGACCGGCCAGCCGACCGTGCCGCTCTCGGATGGTCTGCAGGTCGGCGAGCACCTGGCAGGGATGAAACTCGTCGGTGAGTGCGTTGACCACCGGCACCCGGGAGACACTAGCCATAGCGTCGAGGCGGCGCTGCGCGGACGTGCGCCAGACCACGGCGTCGGCATAGCGGGACAGCATCCGCGAAGTGTCCTCGATGGTCTCCCCCCGACCCAGCTGCGTCGCGGCCGCGTCGATGATCACTGGGTTGCCGCCGAGTTGGGCGATGCCGATCTGGAAGGACAGCCGGGTCCGCGTCGAGCTCTTCTCGAAGATCACCGCGATGGATCGCGGGCCGGCCAGCGGGCTGCGACCGAGCGGGTTGGCTTTGAACTCGTCAGCCAGGTCGAGGATATCCCGCTGCTCGGTTGGGGTCAGATCGTCATCGCGTAGGAAATGTCTGGGCATCCCTACTGCACCCCATCCAGGATCGCGGGTAAGGCACCGGTGAACTCCTGTGCCTGGGTCTCGGTGAGCACCAGCGGCGGGGCGAGCCGGACCCGGTCCGGCACAGCTGCATTGACCAGGAAGCCGGCCTGCCGCGCGGCTGTGACCACTGCCGGGGCGACCGGCGAGGTCAGGCCGACCCCGATGAGCAGGCCCGCGGCGCTCACCGACCCGACGAGCGGGTGTCGCAGCGCGGTGATCTCGGCGGCGATCTCCTTACCGAGCCGGGCGGCGTGGTCGAGCAACCCGTCCGCCGCGATGGTGCGCAGCACGGCCAGCGCGGCCGCGCAGCACACCGGGTTGCCGCCGAGCGTGCTGCCGTGCTGGCCGGGTTGCAGCAACTGCGCGGCCGAGCCGATGCCGATACATGCCCCGATCGGCAGCCCACCGCCCAGCCCTTTGGCGACCGTCACCACGTCGGGAACCACGCCCACGGACTGGTGGGCGAACCAGGTGCCGGTCCGACCGATACCGGTCTGGACCTCGTCGAGCACCAGCAGCGCGCCCTTCGCCGCGGTGATCTCCCGAGCGGCTTGCAGGTAACCTTCCGGCGGGATCACCACACCGTTCTCCCCCTGGATCGGCTCCAGGAACACCGCGGCGGTGTCGGTGTCTACCACCGACTCCAGCGCCGCGGGGTCACCGTAGGGCACGAAAACCACGCCGGGCGGCATCGGCTGGAACGGATCCCGTTTGGCGGGCTGCCCGGTGAGCGCAAGCGCCCCCATGGTGCGGCCGTGGAACGCGCCCTCGGTGGAGACGATCGTCGGCCGGCTGGTCCGCCGGGCGATCTTGAATGCGACCTCGTTGGCCTCCGCGCCGGAGTTGCCGAACAGCACCCGCCCCGACCCGGTCGCGCCGAGCAGGTCAAGCAGCATCTCGGCGAGGGTGATGGCCGGCTCGGTGAGAAAGAAGTTCGACACCTGTCCGAGAGTGCTGATCTGCTCGGTGACAGCGTTCACCACGGCTGGGTGGGCGTGGCCCAATGCGTTCACCGCGACCCCGCCGAGCAGATCCAGGTAACGCCGGCCGTCCACATCCCACACCTCGGCGCCGGCACCACGGATCAAGGCCAGGGAAGGTGTTCCGTAATTGGCCATCAAGGCGGCTTCCCAGCGACGCTGATAATCCGCGGTTGGCATCAAGCGTCTCCTCTCTGGGGTCCTTCCGCTGAGCCGACCGGCCCGCCCACCACCATGGTGCCGACCCCTTCGGTGGTGAAGACTTCGAGCAGCACCGAATGCTCCACTCGGCCGTCGATCACGTGAGCCTGCGCCACCCCGCCGCGGACTGCGCGCAGGCAGGCTTCCATCTTCGGCACCATCCCGGCGGACAGCCCCGGCAACAGCCGCTCCAACTGGTCCGCGGTGACTTCCGACAGCAGGCTGGAGCGGTCCGGCCAGTCGGTGTAGAGCCCCTCGACGTCGGTGAGCATGACGAGCTTGTCGGCGCCCAAAGCAACCGCTAACGCTGCGGCAGCGGTGTCGGCGTTGATGTTGTGCACCACCCCGTCGGCGTCCGGGGCCAACCCGGATACCACCGGGATACGCCCGGCGTTGATGATGTCGAGTACCGCGGCGGGGTTCACCGCCACCACGTCGCCGACCAGGCCCACGTCGACCTGCTGACCGTTCACCGTGGCGGTGCGCCGGGCAGCGGTGAACAGGTGCGCGTCCTCGCCGGAAATGCCGACCGCGAACGGTCCCTGTGCATTGATCAACCCGACGAGTTCCCTGCCCACCTGGCCGAACAACACCATGCGCACCACGTCGATGGTCTCCGGGGTGGTGACTCGCAAGCCGCCGCGGAACTCCTCGGCGATGCCCAGCCGGTCCAGCATGGCGTTGATCTGCGGGCCGCCACCGTGCACCACCGCGGGACACAACCCGGCCAACCGCAGAAAGACCATGTCCTGCGCGAAGGCCTGCCTGAGCTTGTCGTCCAGCATCGCGTGGCCGCCGTATTTGATCACAACGGTGGCGCCATGGAAACGCTGCAACCACGGCAGGGCCTCGGTGAGCACCGCGGCCTTCTGCGCCGCTGTCTCGATACGGGTGGTCATGATGAGTAGGCGCTGTTCTCTTCGACGTACCCGTGCGAGAGGTCGGTGGTGAGCACGGTGGCCTGCCCGTCGCCCAGCTGCAGATCGATCTCCACGGTGATCTCCCGGCCGGACAGGTCCGCCTTCGAGCGGTCGGCCGCTACCGCGCCGCCCTGGCAGAGAAGCACCCCGTTGATCCAGATATCCAGGGTGTCAGCCCGGACCGTGGCCGATGAGGCACCCGTTGCGGCGGCGATCCGGCCCCAGTTGGGGTCCGCGCCGAAAAATGCGGTCTTAACCAGGTTGTCCCGGGCCACCGCGCGGGCTGCGGCAAGCGCCTCGCCGTTGCCGGCGGCCCCGCGGACGGTGATGGCGATCTCCTTGGTGACGCCCTCGGCGTCGGCTTGCAAGCTCCTCACCAGCCGGTGACATACCTGCTGCACTGCGGCGGCGAATTCCTCCTCGTCGGGTGCAGTGCCCGAGGCGCCGGAGGCCATCAACAGGACGGTGTCGTTGGTCGAGCAGGCTCCGTCGATGTCCAGACGCTCGAAGGTTTCGCTGGTAGCCCGGCGCAGCACGGTATCCAGCGTGGATCCGCCGACCGCGGCGTCGGTGGTGAGGACGCACAGCATGGTGGCCAGGCTGGGCGCGACCATGCCGGCTCCCTTGGCGAACCCGCCCACCGTCCAGCCGGTGCGGTGCACCGCGGCCTGCTTGGGCACGGTGTCGGTGGTGAGCACTGCGGTGGCGGCGGCCAGCCCCGCTTCCGGGGTGGCGGCCAAGGAGGCCGCTGCTTTGTCGATCCCGGATAGCAGCGCATCCAACGGCAACCGCTCGCCGATCAATCCGGTGGAGCACACGGCGACCTCAGCCGCTCCGCAGTCCAGGATGGTGGCGACCCGTTCAGCGGTGGCGTGGGTGTCCTGGAACCCTTTGGGACCGGTGCAGGCGTTGGCTCCCCCGGAGTTCAGTACGGCGGCGTGCAGGCGCCGGCTGGTGAGTACCTGTTCCGACCACAGCACTGGGGCGGCCTTGACCTGATTGCGGGTGAAGACCCCGGCGGCCGCTCGTGCCGGTCCATCGTTGACGACTAACGCCAGGTCCAGAGCACCACTGGCCTTGATGCCAGCGGCCACCCCCGCAGTCCGGAATCCGCCTGCTGCGGTGACGCTCATTGTGATGTCCTTTCCCGGTCTTGGCCCGGTCAGGGCGCGATTCCCCAGGACGGCAGGCCAGTGGTCTCAGGCAGCCCCAGCGCCAGATTGAGGCACTGCAGCGCCGCCCCTGCGGTGCCCTTGGTCAGGTTGTCCACCGCGCCGACTGCGATCAGCTTCCCAGCGTCGGCGTCGACCGCTACCTGCAACTGAACGGCATTGGAGCCGATCACGGCGCTGGTCGCCGGCCATCGGCCGTCGGGCAGCAGCTGGACGAATGGTTCCGCCGCGTAGGCGGCGTGGTAGGCACTCCGGATCTTGTCCTGGTCAGTGCCCGGTCGTAGCGCTGCGGTGCAGCTGGCCAGGATTCCGCGCGGCATCGGCGCCAGCACCGGGGTGAACGACACAGTGACTGCGTGGCCAGCAACGGCGCTGAGGTTCTGGATGATCTCCGGGGTGTGCCGGTGCACACCTGCCATCCCGTAGACGCTGGCCGACCCCATCACCTCAGAGCCCAGCAGGTGTGGTTTCAGCGCGCGGCCGGCTCCCGACGTGCCGGACAGCGCCGTCACCACGACATCGGGAGCGACCAAGCCCGCGTGCAGCGCGGGCGCAAGGGTGAGGCTGACCACTGTCGGGTAACAACCGGGCACCGCGATGCGGCGAGCTCCGCGTAACTTCTCCCGGCCTCCGGGCAGTTCGGGCAACCCGTATGGCCAGCTGCCGGCGTGTTCGCCGCCGTACCAGCGCTGCCAGGCGGCGGAGTCCGCGAGCCGGTGGTCGGCTCCGCAGTCGATCACCAGGGTGTCCTGGGGTAACTCGGCCGCCAGCGCTGCCGAATGGCCGTGCGGGAGCGCGAGTATGACAGCGTCATGTCCGGCCAACTGCTGCACCGAGGTGCCGGACAGAATGCGCTCGGCGAGTGGGATCAGGTTCGGGTGATGCTCACCGAGTGTGCTTCCGGCGTTCCCACCTGCCGTCAACGCACCGATCTCGATATGCGGATGACTGAGCATCAGGCGAAGGAGTTCGCCACCGGCATAGCCACTCGCGCCTGCTACCGCGACCTTTACGGGCATGCGCATGAGTATGCACCGTTATGGAAGTCCATTCAACGCGTTTGCGGGTGGTGCCGTCGGTTCGCGCGGGCCTCCCGGCAGACCGGGCGCGAAAGCCCGACACACCGGGCAGCTGGGCGCGACACGCGCGGGGGTGGGCGTGACACGCCGGGCGGGCATGCGGGGTTAGGAGCGCAGGGTTGCGTTGTGGGTGGCGGTGGCGGCGGCGACTGCGGCGTCGCGGGCGGCGGTGGCTTCGGCGGCGGTGAGGGTGCGATCGGGGGCGCGGAAGCGCAACGCGAAGGCCAGGGACCGCTTGCCTGCACCGATCTGGTCGCCGGTGTAGACGTCGAACAGGCGCACGTCTTCCAGTAGCTCTCCGGCGCCGCGACGCAGCGTGGCGGTGAGCTCGGCCACCGGTACGCCGGCGTCCACCACGAGGGCGATGTCTTGTAGCACCGGTGGGTAGGGCGAAACCAGCGGCGCTGGCCGACGATCAGTCAGTGGCAGCGCGTCGAGATCCAGCTCCATCGCGCAGGTCCGCGGCGGCAGGCCCAGCGCCTCGACCACAGCCGGATGCAACTCCCCCGCGTGCCCGACCGGGCGGCCGTCCATCCGTAGCGCGGCGCAGCGGCCGGGATGCCACGGCGGGGTGTGCGCGGCCGAGACCTCGAGCTCGACGCCAGCGGCGTGCCCGACCATCCGCGCGGCCTGAACCGCATCGGCCCAGGCCGCCGGCCGACCGGTACCCCACCAACCACGGCGCTCCCATTGCCCGGCGAGCACGGCGCCCACATGCAGCGGCTGTGCAGGAAGCGCACTGACCAGCGCGGTGATCTCAGCGTCGGTTGGCCGGTCGAGCACCCCCACCTCGGGCATCGCGGCGACGCCGGGGCGCGGCTGCACGACAGGTGCCATCCCGTAGAGCGCCAGATCCCGCTGCCCGCGGGCGACGTTGCGTACCAGAGCCTCGAGCAAGCCGGGAAGCAACGTGGTGGCCAGCTGGTCGCGGTCGGACTCCAACGGGTTGAGCAGCTTGATGGTCCGCCGCCGCGGATCTTCCTCGGGCAGACCGAAGGCGTCCCAGGTGCCGGCGGAGACGAACGGGCTGGGCAGCACCTCCACATAGCCGGCGCCGGCCAACGCTCGGGAGATCATGCGGCGTCGCCGCTGCGCGGCGGACAGGCCGCGGCCGGGTGGTGCGGGGGGCAGCGTGGAGGGGATGGTGTCGTAGCCCTCCAGCCGCAGCACCTCCTCGACCAGGTCGGCCGGTTGTACCAGGTCGGGGCGCCAGGACGGCGGGGTGACCGTCACCGTGGTGGTGCCGTGGGTACTGGCGACCTCCACCGCGCAGCCGATCTGGGACAGCCGCCGAACGGTGGCGCCACGCTCGTATCCCCGGCCGGCCACCCGATCCGGTTCCTCGATCGGCATCACCACGGACACCGGAGCGGGAGGCGTGCCGACATCGGTACGGCCCGGCAAGACCTCCCCGCCGCCGTAGCGGCTCAGCAGCGTCGCGGCGCGCTCGGCGGCCGCCGGGGCCAGGGCCGGGTCGACCCCGCGCTCGAAGCGGCGCGCCGCCTCGCTGGGCAGCTTGTGTCGCCGGGCGGTGCGGGCTACTGAGGCAGGGTCCCAGTTCGCCGCCTCCAGCAGCAGGCTGGTGGTCTGCTGGCCGACTTCGGTGCTTTCCCCGCCCATTACGGCCGCCAGGGAGACCGGGCCGCTGGCATCGCAGATCACAATGTCGTCGGGATCCAGCTCCCGGCACACCCCGTCGAGCGTGGTGAGCTTCTCCCCCTCGGTCGCCCTGCGGATGACGAGATCACCGTCCACTTTGGCGGCGTCGAACGCGTGCATCGGGTGCCCGAGTTCGAGCATCACGTAGTTGGTGACGTCGACAGCCAGCGAGATCGGCCGCATCCCGGCCAGTTGCAACCGCCGGCGCATCCACCACGGAGACTCGGCGGTCGGATGCAGGCCCGCCACCTGGCGGACGACGAACCGGCGGCAACCCTGCTCGTCCTCGATGTGCACCGGCCAGCTGGGGGCGTCGGCCGGCGGCACGTCCAACAGACCGGGATCGCCGTAGGGGACGTCGAACGCGATGGCCAGCTCGCGGGCCAGCCCGCGCACCGACAGGCAGTACCCCCGATCCGGGGTGATCGCCAGTTCGATCACCGCATCGTCGAGGCCGAGGACCTGGACAGCGCTGACCCCGGGCATGGCCGCATCGCTCCGCAGCACGATGATCCCGGTGTGGTCATCGCCGAGTCGCAGCTCGGCGGCTGAGCAGATCATCCCGTCAGAGGTCCGGCCGTAGGCGGTGCGCGCACCGATCGTGACATCACCGGGCAGCACCGTGCCGGGCCGCGCCAGCACCACCAGATCCCCCTGCGCGAAGTTAGTGGCGCCGCAAACCACCCCGCGCGGCGCCGGCCCGCCGTCGTCCACCAGGCAGTACCGGATGGGCTTGGTGAAACCGGTCAATTCCTCGATCTCGGTTACCCGGCCCACCACCAGCGGCCCGCTGACCGGGCCGAGGTGGTGCACGGCCTCAACCTCGAGCCCGGCCCGCACGAAGGCGTCCGCGATCTGGTCGACCGTCGGGGCGGCGTCGCCCTCGGGGAGCGCCACGTGATCGCGTAGCCACGACACGGGAACGCGCATCGGCTCAGGCCTCCATTCCGAACGCGCAGGTGAAGCGGACATCGCCCTCGACCATGTCCCGCATGTCGGTGATGCCGTTGCGGAACTGCAGGGTGCGTTCGATGCCCATGCCGAAGGCGAAGCCGGAATAGACGGCGGTGTCTACCCCGCAGGCACGAAGCACGTTGGGATTGACCATCCCGCAGCCGCCCCACTCCACCCAGCCTGCGCCCCCCTTGCGCTCCGGGAACCACACATCGACCTCAGCGGAAGGCTCGGTGAACGGGAAGAACGAGGGTCGTAGCCGGGTCCGGGAGGTCTCGCCGAACATCGCCCGGGCGAAGGCGTCCAAGGTGCCTTTGAGGTGCGCCATGGTGATGCCCTTGTCCACCGCGAGCCCTTCGATCTGGTGGAACACCGGGGTGTGGGTGGCGTCCAGCGCGTCGGTGCGAAACGTCCGTCCGGGGCACACCACATAGACCGGTAGCTCACGCTCGAGCAGGGCACGCACCTGCACCGGGGAGGTGTGCGTGCGCAGCACCATGCCGGATCCCTCCGGCGCGACATAGAAACTGTCCTGCATGGTGCGAGCCGGGTGATCCTTCGGGAAGTTGAGGGCATCGAAGTTGAACCACTCGGCCTCGAGCTCCGGACCCTCGGCGACCTCGTAACCCATCGCGACGAACACGTCGGCGATGCGCTCGCACAGCGTGGTGATCGGGTGCCGGGCACCCGTTGGCACCCGGTCCCACGGCAGCGTGACATCGACGGCCTCGGCCCGCAGGGTGCTGGAGTCCCGCTCGGCCGCCAACTCGGCTCGGCGCTGGTCGAAGGCGGCCTGCACGGCCGTGCGGCTGGCATTGAGCCGCTTGCCGGCCTCGGCGCGGGCCTTCGGTGGCAGCGCACCGATCTCCCGGCGGGCGCTCAGCAGCGGTGATCGGTCGCCGAGATGGGCGGGTTTGACGGCGGCCAACTGCTCGAGGTCGGCAGCCTGCGCGAAGGCCTTCTCGGCGTCCTCGACAGCCTGCGCCAGCGCTTCAGGGGCGAGCACGGCGACCTGCTTGGGATCGTAAGAGTCGTTGGGTCCAGACATAGGGTGACTAGCTCCTGGGCTTCCGGAGGGCCACGACGTGGGGCGCCTGCCGTGCCGTGTGCGGTCAGTTCTGAAGCAGATCCTAGGTGATCGCTCCGGCGGCGGGCCGTCCACGGTGCGCCCGCGCGCTCGCGTACAGGCAGACCGCTGCCGCCGTGGCCAGGTTAAGGCTCTCGGCGCGCCCGTGCAGGGGAATGGCCACGGCGTAGTCGGCGGCCGCGAGCAGGTCAGGGTCCATCCCATGCACCTCGTTACCGAACAGCCACGCCGTCGGCGCTGCCAAGCTGCCGGAATCGATGACGTCATCGAGATCACGGCCACTGCCCGCATCGGCCGCCAGCACCTGCAAGCCGGCCTCGCGGCACGCCGCGACGGCGCGCTGCGGATCGGGCTCCATTCCCAGCGGGAGGTGGAAGACGCTTCCGGTGGAAGCCCGCACGCACTTGCCGTTGTGGGGGTCGACACCATCCCCGGTGAAAAGCACCGCACCGGCCCCAGCGGCGTCGGCCACCCGGATGACCGTGCCGGCATTGCCGGGGTCGGAGACCCCGGCCAGCACCGCGATCAGCCGGGCGCCCTGCAGCGCATCCGCGGCGGGGCACCCGAGCGTGGCACAGACCGCCACGATGCCCTGCGGAGTGGCCGTCTCGGACAACCCGGCGGCGGCCCGCTCAGTGATCAGGGATACCGGAGCGCTGGAAGCCTCGACGAGATCAGGATGGCGCTGCGCGGCCCGCTCGGTGACGAACAACTCGAGCACCGTTCCGTACGCGATGGCCTCGCGCACCGCTTGGGCACCCTCCACCAGGAATCGCCCAGCAGCGTCGCGGTCGCGCCGCCGGAGTAGTCCCCGGGCCGCGACGACCCGGGGAGTCCGTTCGGTGAACAGCGCGCTCCGCTGGGTACTGCTCTGGACGCCACGCTGGGCCGGGGTCGCTGCGCTCAGGCGGCGTCGCCGTCCCGGGCTGCCGCACTCGCTCCCCGGCCGGCCGGCAGGTTGGCCCTGGCAATCTCGACCAGCGCGGTGAACGCGCCGGGATCCGAGACGGCGAGCTCGGCGAGGTTCTTGCGGTCTACTTCGACGCCCGCAATGCGTAATCCTTGCACGAGCCGGTTGTAGGTCATCCCGTTCTGCCGCGCCGCAGCGTTGATCCGGGTGATCCAGAGTTGCCGGAAGTCACCCTTGCGAGCCCGCCGGTCGCGGTAGGCGTACTGCAGCGAGTGGAGGATCTGTTCCTTGGCCTTGCGGTAGAGCCGAGAGCGCTGGCCACGGTAGCCGCTGGCGGCCTCCAGGGTGCTGCGGCGCTTCTTTTGGGCGTTGACCGCTCGCTTGACGCGTGCCACTGGTTTGTCCTGTCGATCTCGGGGGCGGCGTAACCCGCCCGGGGTCGGGGTCGAGGTTCGGCGGTGCGCAGCCGGTCAGCGACCGAGCAGCCTGCGGATCCGCGACGTGTCCTGGGACGCCACCTCGACGACCCCGGTCAGCCGGCGGGTGATCCTGGAGGACTTCTTCTCCAGCAGGTGGCGCTTGCCAGCGCGCTGCCGCAGCAACTTGCCGCTAGCGGAGAGCTTGACGCGCTTCGCGGTACCGCTGTGGGTCTTGTTCTTCGGCATGTCCGTCCTCGTTGTGCCACCGGAAGGCGGCACTGACTATGCGGTGGCCCCGAAGGGCCACCCCTATTTTCACTGTGACCCCCTGCAGGTCACCGAGTGCTGCTATGTGGGCGCTTTACTCTGCCGGGTCAGCCGCACGCGCCGGCTCCACGGCGGACCGATCGGCTCTGGCCGCCCGTGGCTTATTGCGGTGCGGGGCCAGCACCATCGTCATGTTCCGGCCGTCTTGTTTGGCGGAGGTCTCCACGAAGCCTAGATCGGCCACGTCCTCGGAGAGCCGCTGCAGCAGCCGGAAGCCGAGCTCCGGCCGGGACTGTTCACGACCCCGGAACATGATGGTGACCTTCACTTTGTGCCCCGCATCGAGGAACCGTACAACGTGACGTTTCTTCGTCTCGTAGTCGTGCGCGTCGATCTTGGGGCGGAGCTTTTGCTCCTTGATAACCGTCATCTGCTGGTTGCGGCGGGACTCACGGGCCTTCTGCGCGGTCTCGTACTTGAACTTGCCGAAGTCCATCAGTTTGCAGACCGGTGGGCGGGCCTGCGCCGCAACCTCGACCAGATCGAGGTCCGCTTCCTGAGCTAGTCGAAGCGCATCTTCGATGCGGACAATGCCGACCTGCTCGCCATTCGGACCAACCAACCTGACCTCGGGAACGCGAATGCGTTCGTTAATGCGTGTCTCGACGGTGATGTGGCCTCCTCAGTCGTCCTACCCACGGCGCAACCGAGCAGGTGGGACTGCCTCCCACACCCCATGCCCAAGGACACACCCCGGACACCACGCGGCCCCGCACTGACGTGCGGGGCCCGCAGATCCGACCGATCGACGCCGCGTGTTGTCTGTCAACACACACCGTCAACACCGGAATCCCGCTAGGGATTCCGGGACCGGGACCCGGCCGCCTTCCAGCGGTTCGGGTGGGAGCGGGCTCCACTTGCCGCCTCCGCCGAAGCGGAGGTTGGTCGCACCGGACATGTTAGCAGGTCACCCCCCTCGATGGGCTGCGCCGCGCACTAGCCGGTGGCGGCCCCGTACTCGACAAGCCAGTTCGGCGTCGGGTGCAAGCCGCCATCGACGGGCTCAGCGAGCAGCCCCGGCCGCCGGGCGTGCTCGCTCTGCAAGGCCTTCGACGCGCGTACCGGCTCAGAGTGGGCGACTACCGGGTGATCTATACGGTCGATGACGGTTACAAGCCCACCGCCAGGGTGGCCCGGCGTCCCCGCGGCGGAGTCGTGTGCTCAACGTCAACGACGGTGCGCAGGAACTGGCCGGTGTAACTGGTGTCGATCGCGGCGACCTGCTCGGGTGTCCCCTCCGCGATCACTGTGCCGCCGGCCGCACCTCCTTCGGGCCCCATGTCGACCACCCAGTCCGATGACTTGATCACGTCCAGGTTGTGCTCGATCACGATGACGGTATTGCCCTTGTCGGCCAGCTCGTTGATCACGCCGAGGAGCTTGCGGATGTCCTCGAAATGCAGCCCGGTGGTGGGCTCGTCGAGCACGTACACAGTGCGCCCAGTGGATCGTTTCTGCAGCTCACTGGCGAGCTTGACGCGCTGCGCCTCGCCACCGGACAACGTCGGCGCAGGTTGCCCGAGCCGGACATAACCCAACCCGACGTCCACCAGCGTCTTGAGATGGCGGTGGATCGCCGAGATCGGCTCGAAGAACGCCGCAGCATCCTCGATGGGCATATCGAGCACCTCAGCGATTGTCTTGCCCTTGTAGTGCACCTCGAGGGTTTCCCGGTTGTACCGGGCACCGTGGCACACCTCGCACGGGACATAGACGTCGGGCAGGAAGTTCATCTCGATCTTGATGGTGCCGTCCCCGGCGCAGGCCTCGCAGCGACCACCCTTGACGTTGAAGGAGAACCTTCCGGGCTGGTAGCCGCGGACTTTCGCCTCGGTGGTGGCGGCGAACAGCTTGCGGATCCGGTCGAACACACCGGTATAGGTCGCCGGGTTCGAGCGCGGGGTCCGCCCGATCGGTGACTGATCCACCTTGACCAGCTTGTCGACGTGCTCCAGCCCGTTGACCCGGGTGTGCCGGCCGGGTACCTGACGGGCACCGTTGAGCCGGTTGGCCAGCACGGTCGCCAGGATGTCGTTGACCAATGTCGACTTGCCCGATCCGGACACCCCAGTGACCGAGACCAGGCAGCCCAGTGGGAACGACACGTCGATGCCACGCAGGTTGTGCTCCCGCGCTCCGACCACGGTCAACCGCCGCGACCGGTCCACCGGACGTCGCACAGCCGGAACCGGGATGCTACGCCGGCCGGACAGGTAGGCACCGGTGATCGAGGTGTCATGCTGCTCCAGCCCGGGGAACGGGCCGCTGTAGACGACCTGACCCCCGTGCTCGCCGGCCCCCGGGCCGATGTCCACCACCCAGTCCGACGTCCGGATGGTTTCCTCGTCGTGTTCGACCACAATCAGGGTGTTGCCCAGATCGCGCAATCTGGTCAGCGTGGCCAGCAGCCGGTGGTTGTCCCGCTGGTGCAGGCCGATCGAGGGCTCATCCAGCACGTACAGCACCCCGACCAGCCCGGAGCCGATCTGGGTGGCCAGCCGTATGCGCTGCGCCTCGCCGCCGGACAGCGTGGCCGAGGCCCGGTCCAGGGACAGGTAATCGAGCCCCACGTCGAGCAGGAAGCGCAGCCGGGCCTGGATCTCCTTGAGCACCGCACCGGCGATCATGCTCTGCCTGGTGTCCAGCCGCAGGCCGCCGAGAAACGCCGCGGCGTCGCGAACCGACAGCGCGGACACGTCCGCGATGGATTTACGACCCTCGGCGGTGTGGGTGAGCGTGACGGCAAGGATCTCCGGCTTGAGCCGGGTGCCGCGGCAGGCCGGGCACGGCACGTCGCGCATGTAGCCGTCGTACTTGTCGCGCATGTGGTCCGACTCGGCCTGGTTCATCCGGCGCTCGAGGAACGGGATGGCGCCTTCGAAGGCGGCGTAGTAGGAGCGCTCCCGGCCGTAGCGGTTGCGGTACCGGACGTGTACCTGCACATCGGTGCCATGCAGAACGGCTTTCTGGGCGCTGGCCGTCAACCGTCGCCACGGGGTGTCCATCCGGAAGCCGATGGTCTCGGCCAGCGCTTCGAGCAGCCGCTGAAAGTACTCGTAGGTCTGCCCGGTGGCCCACGGCGCGATCGCACCCTCAGCCAGCGACAGTTCCGGGTCCGGCACCACCAGCTCGGGGTCAACCTCCTTGCGTATCCCGATGCCGGTGCACTCGGGGCAGGCGCCGTAGGGCGAGTTGAACGAGAACGACCGCGGCTCCAAGTCGTCGACGCCGATGGGATGACCGTTCGGGCACGCCATCCGCTCGGAGAAGCGACGCTGCCGGTGCGGGTGATGGTCGTCGCGGTCGACGAAATCGAGCACCACGAGTCCGTCGGCCAGCCGCAGCGCGGTCTCCACCGAATCGGTGAGCCGCTGCTTGGCGCTGTCCTTGACCGCCAACCGGTCGACCACCACGGAGATGTCGTGCTTGTCCTGCTTCTTGAGCTTGGGCGCCTCGGTGAGTGGGTACACGATGCCGTCGACGAGGACCCGGGAGTAACCCTGGGACTGCAACTCGGCGAACAGATCGACGAACTCGCCCTTGCGGGTCCGCACCACCGGCGCCAGCACCTGGAATCGGGTGCCGGGCTCCAGCGCGAGAACCTGGTCGACGATCTGTTGCGGGGTCTGCCGGGAGATCGGTTCGCCGCAGATCGGGCAGTGTGGCTCGCCGGCGCGGGCGTAGAGCAGGCGCAGGTAGTCGTGCACCTCGGTGATGGTGCCGACGGTGGAGCGGGGGTTGCGGCTGGTGGACTTCTGGTCGATCGACACCGCTGGCGACAATCCCTCGATGAAGTCGACGTCGGGCTTGTCCATCTGGCCGAGGAACTGGCGGGCGTAGGCCGACAGCGATTCGACGTACCGGCGTTGGCCCTCCGCGAAGATGGTGTCGAACGCGAGGCTGGATTTGCCGGAACCGGACAGCCCGGTGAACACGATGAGGCTGTCGCGGGGCAGGTCGAGGTCGACACTGCGCAGGTTGTGCTCCCGCGCGCCGCGCACGACAAGTCGGTCAGCCACTGTGGTCCCTTCGGCAGACGGCCACACCCATGCTATGCGGGGGTACCGACAGTCGCGGATGCCGCGGTCCCTCACTGACTCGCCGGACTTGGGACGGGCTCATCGGCGCGTTACGGTCGGTTATTGTGGACATTCTCAAGGACTACACCGGCGCGGTGGTACCAGGCGGTCCGGCACAGCGGCGGACGCTGGCCACCATGACCGTCACCAAGGTCTCGGTCGGGCCGATGGACAACAATGCTTACCTGCTGACCTGCTCCGACACCGGAGAGGCATTGCTGATCGACGCGGCCAACGAGGTCGATCGGCTGATGGACCTGCTGGGTCACGGCCCGGACCGGCCTGATCTGCGGACGATCGTCACCACCCACCGGCACGCGGACCATTGGCAGGCCCTCGGTGCGCTGGCCGGTGCGACGGGGGCGAGCACCGTCGCGCACCCGATCGACGCGCCGCAGTTACCGGTGCCGCCGGATCGTCTGGTCGACCATGGGGACACCGTGGCTGTCGGACGTGTGCGGCTAGACGTGATCCACCTGCGCGGACACACGCCGGGCTCGATCGCCCTGCTGCACCGCGACGCCGACGGCACCCCGCATCTGTTCACCGGCGACGCGCTGTTTCCCGGTGGCCCCGGACGGACAACAAACCCGGCGGACTTCCGCTCGCTGATGGACGATTTGGAGTCCCG
>DASUVX010000038.1:0-10596 GCA_036378735.1 Pseudonocardiaceae bacterium
GGCCCATGAGGTGACAACTTCGCCGATGTTCACGGTCACCGGCCGGTAGTCCCCGAACCGCTGCCGTTGTGCGGGGTAGTCGTGGTGATCTGGGTGAGGAACTCGGTGTTGGTGGGGGTTTTGCGGAGGCCGTCGAGGAGCATGTCGAGGGCCGGCTGGCTGTCCCGGCCGTCGAGGGCCCGGCGCAGGGCGCGGGTGGCTGCCATTTCTTTGGTGGTCAGCAGTAGCTCTTCTTTGCGTGTGCTGGACTGGGCTATGTCGACGGCAGGGTAGACGCGTTTACTTGCGATCTTGCGGTTTAGTCTTAGTTCGGCGTTGCTGGTTCCTTTGTATTCTTCGAAGATCAGTGTGTCGCCGACGGAGCCAGTGTCCACTAGTGCTGTGGCGAATATGGTCAGCGAGCCGCCATTTTCGATATTGCGGGCCGCGCCGAGGAACCGTTTCGGCGGCACGAGGGCGGTGGAGTCCACGCCGCCGGACAGGATCCGTCCCGACGCTGGTGCGGCCAGGTTGTAGGCGCGGCCTAGGCGGGTCAGTGAGTCCAGCATCACCACCACGTCTTGCCCCAACTCGACCAGGCGTTTGGCGCGTTCGATGGCCAGCTCGGCGAGTGCGGTGTGCTCGTGGGGCGGGTGATCGAATGTGGCGGCGATGACCTCGCCGGGCACCGCGCGTGCCAGGTCGGTGACTTCTTCCGGGCGTTCGCCGACAAGGACGAGCATGAGGTGGCATTCCGGGTGGTTTTTGGCTATGCCGTGCGCGAGGGCCTGCAGCACGGAGGTCTTGCCGGCCTTCGGTGGTGCGACGATCAAGGCCCGCTGTCCCTTGCCAACTGGCATGAGCAGATCGGTTACCCGCGTGGTGAGGGCGTGGGGTTCGGTCTCCAGTCGCATCCGCTCGTTCGGGTAGAGCGGGACCAGCTCGGAGAACACAGCCCGGGAAAGGGCGCGACGCGGGTGTTGTCCGTTGATGGTGTCGACCTGGACGAGGGGCGTGGGTCTTTCGTCCCTGCCGGCGGGGCGGGCTGTGCCGGTAACCGTGTCACCGCGGCGCAGCCCGTGTTCGCGGACCAGTCCCAGCGGGACTGGGGCGTCGCGGGGTCCGGGCAGGTAGCTGTCGGTGCGAACGAAGGCGCGGCTGTCCACGATATCGAGGATCCCGGTGACGGGCCGTGGGGAACCGTCCTCATGCGACTTATGGGTGCTGCCGTTGTCGGCACGCTGGCTGGGGAAATCGTTGTCATACATAGGGGTTTTCTTCCTGGACTCATTGATCAGGGGGGTGTGCAGTGACTGGGCCGGACACGCCGGCGCACGCCGCAGAGGGGATCCCGTTCGCGCTAGGACGGCTTCACCACGAAGCACGTCCAGTGGGAGAAAAGGGAATCTGAGAGATCTTGTGGGGGCACGTCATCTGCCTGCGTCCACAAGAGGGAGACGCCGCCGAGGCTACCCCACTCGATGATCGGCGCGCAATCACGTTCCCCGTCGGCCTGGTTAACGTGCCTAGGTGCGTGAGATGACTGGGCGACGGGGCGGGCAGGGTGGCTACCCTGCGGTTTGACCGCGAATCAGCTGAACACAACCGCTTCCCTGATGAAGCGGCCCTGCGGCTAGACCCGGTATGACGCTGGCTAGATCCATAGCCCGCATTGTCCGGCGCAATCGTCCGCTCATGCCGCTGACAGCGCGGGGTCAGCACAGGCAGTGCCGGATCGACCCGTGAGGAGGACACCGTAGGAGCTACGCGGAACTATTGGAACGGCGCCACCGACTCGATCTGCCGACTTGAGGATGTTTCCAGCCGTGTCTGCCGCTGGGTTGTGCACGTGCGGTCATATCTCAGTCATGGCGCGTCGGGGGCGATCTTTCCGGAATGCTGACGATGGAGACCAGCGGCGAGTTGCTGAGGCGGTACGGCATATCGAGGCGTCATAGGTTGGCATGGTCGAGCTTGGCGATGAATGACGTCTTGCGTTTGTGACGGTCTCGCAGACGGTCGAGGTATGTTCCGAAGCCGGGCGCGTCACCGGTGGCTCGGTAGGCATCGCGGAGTTGCCGGAGCATCGTGATGGCTTTGCTGTACCGGTACTTGTCGGTGCTGGCGTCCAGTCGCCGCTGGATGAGCTGTTGCCAGGGCTCGATCACGTCCTGGGGGTGGGTGGGTTGACGCAGGTCGATGAGTTGATTCCAGCGTGACTCAGGTAGGTCGTTGGCGTGGTCGACTGCCGTTTGCCACGCATCGTCGAGTTCGCCCTCGTCGAGGAGTACGCCGATGAGGTGGTCGGCGAAGGCGGGCTGCCCGGTGGTGGCATCGCGTCAGCGCCGTTGTCACCAGGTCGACCGCGCGCTGCGCGAGGACTGGTACAGAGGCCGGCTCGCTGTCGATCAGCGCCTCGCATGCGGCAACGACCTCCCTGGCCAGCTGGGAATACTCACGCCGCCCGTGATACGGGTGCATCCGACGATCGCGCCGCAGCCCGTCGATCAACCGACGTGCCCGCTGCACCGCCACGCTGGCCATGAGCGCGATTCAACACCGACGCATCGATTGACCTTGGGATGGCTATCCTCAGCCCGCGATAGCGACCCGGGTGGAGGACTAATGCCGCTGACCGGCCGATGGCGGATCGTGGAGATGGACATGTGGGATCGCGAGGCGATCGACCTCGTCGAACCTGGCTTTATCGAGTTCGCCGGGGACGGGACCGGTCAGTTCGGCTTCATCGCTGTCCGTGGCTGGATGGACTGCCGCAGTACCGAACGCGACGGCCGCACCGGCGTCGAGTTCAGCTGGGACGGCGTGGACGACGGCGACCAGGTCAGCGGTCGCGGCTGGGCCGCCGTGGTTGATGACGTCACGCTCACCGGACACCTGTTCATCCACATGGGAGACGACTCGGGTTTCCGGGCGAAGCCCTGTGCCCGTGCCGATCAGCTGGATCGGCGATGAGCGGGTACCAGTACTACGAGTTCCTGGCGGTCGACCGGCCTCTGGACGATCGCCAGCAAGCCGAAGTGCGTTCACTGTCCACCCGCGCGTCGATCACCGCCACCAGCTTCGCCAACGAATATCACTGGGGCAACTTCCAGGGCGATCCAACCCGGATGATGGAGCGCTACTACGACGCGCACCTGTATCTGACCAACTGGGCAACGCACCGGATCATGCTCCGTCTGCCGCGCGACCTGCTCGACATCGACGTCGCCAGGGACCGCTGTGTCGGCGATCAAGTAACAGCCTGGACTACAAGCAAGTTCCTCGTGCTCGACATGACCAGCGAGGACGACTCCGGTGACTGGGAATACGACCCCCACGGAGGGCTCTCGGCCATCGTCGGAGTCCATACCGAACTCGCCGCGGCGACCTTCGGCCGCTTTATCTCGCCTGGCTGGCCGGCTACGGCAACTGGGAACACGACGAGGACGCCTTCGACCGCGACGAGGACCACGAGCTCGAGCCACCCGTGCCGCCCGGACTAACCATGCTTACCGGGGCGCAGCAGGCACTGGCCGGCTTCCTGCGCCTCGACGGCGACCTGCTCGCCATTGCAGCCCAGACAAGTCCGCCACTCGACGACGGGGAGCACGGCGACTACTTGCCCCTCGGTGCTGCGACCGTAGTCAGGTGCGGGTCGTCCGACCCGCAACTGCTCAGCGAACATGCGGTTGATTCCCCGTCCGGTCCGCTCCACCAGCCCCGTCCGCTTAAAGGCGTCGGCCAGTAGCGGACTTCTCGGATGCGGGGTCGCGACCAGAAGATTGTCCAGACGGATGCCTTCGGGGAAATCGCCAGGACTGGAGACCTCCAGCTGGTCGGAGTCCCATTGCACGTGAAGCGCCCCGCGCCGGGTGTAATCACGGTGAGTCAGTGCGTTGGCGAGCGCTTCCCGGAAAGCGGTCTCGGAGTACGCGGGGACCGCGATACGAAGCAGGCCAAATTGCAGCTCCTCCTCGCGATTCCGCGCTCGGAAGCGGCTGAACATCTCCTCAGCCAGCCGAAACAGCGGGTCGGCGAAGAACTCATTGACCTCCACTTCCTGTCCGCGGAGAACCTGAAACGCCGCCTCGTGTGTGGGGACGAAGCGGCAAATCGCCTGCGCGCGACCGAACAGCAACAGTGCTCCGGTCGTGACCTCGGCGTTGGCGCGTACCAACCCCATCGCATGAGCGATCTCTCGATCTGCTAAGCCCGCGAGCAGCGAGTCCGCCCGACCACCCGCCTCGGTGACCAGCCGCCGTACTCGCTCGAACTCCAGCGGGTCGAGGTCTTCCCAGGTGGCACCGTCGACCGGCAGGGACGCGTAATCGACGGCTCCCCGATCGATCTCATGAGCGAGCATCTCGTGGGAGTGGTACGGCACGCACGTGGGCCGGCCGTCTCCTCCGATAGCACGGCGAAGATACGTTCCCCGGGTGGTACCCACGACCCGCGGGCTGTTGGGAATCTCAACCACGATCACCGGTACGCCGCCCAGGTCCACGATGGTCACGCTGGTGGCCACGGGTGGCTGAGTGTTGTAACACTCCAGTCCTGCGTATGCGCAGATATGAGACAAGCCGCAAGCAGGCATCGATTGTCGCATAACTTTGCGACATGTGTGCATTACGCGCAGGTGTCGGGACGGCCATCCCGCCGCCTGATGCGTAGCGCACCACCGCACCGCTGGGCAACAGCCGTGGATGCGGCAACAACGGAGCGCCTCGCGCACGGGCCGCCGACCACCTTGCCGCTTGACCGTGCTCACCGCCGACACCTACACCAGCGTGCTGCCCGACCTCGCCCACCACGCCGCCGAAGCCACCGCGCGACTCGTCCTCACGGCCGCCAGTACCACTTCGCGGACCATCCGCAACGGCCACCACAGCAGTCAGCACCAACGCCCGGCGAAACGATCGCCACGCCTCACCATCCCACCACAGCTATCAACACCGCCCTCCCCGCATAGTTGACTCTGGCTACGAATGCGAGAGAGTCACCACAAGCAGAACAATCCGCATGGTCGGCCACCGGACGGGACCGGCATCACATG
Organism: Pseudonocardiaceae bacterium; assembly: GCA_036378735.1. GTDB lineage: Bacteria > Actinomycetota > Actinomycetes > Mycobacteriales > Pseudonocardiaceae. The sequence goes on from DASUVX010000038.1 coordinate 5,033, forward strand.
ACGTGAGCGTTGACAACTCGGTGTCATGGCCCCATGTCGGCCCCATGCAAGATCACCCACGTGGGGCCAAGATCTGACATGGTGGCCGAAAGCGCAGGCCACACCTATATTGATCTTGTGGGCCGCCTGGGGATCGAACCCAGAACCCAAGGATTAAAAGTCCTTTGCTCTGCCAGTTGAGCTAACGGCCCCGCGGGCTGATGGTAGCCGAGGTGAGGTGGCGACCGGCCAACGCGCTGCATGAGCGGTACCCGACGCTTGCGGCACCAGCGCAAGTCTCGCACGCTGGGTTCGCGTGGAGCAGCGCCCGAAGGTAAGACCCCTGGCCCGTGGGTCGGCTTCGCACCCGGCATGAACGCCGCCGAGCACTCCAGCAGGTGCGGGCTTCGCGGTGCTTAGGCGCTGAGATCGTCGAGGGCGTCCTCGATGGCGCGGTGGAAGGTGGGATAGGCGTAGATCATCTGGCGCAAACGGGTGGTGGGCACTTCGGCGTGGACGGCGACGGCAAGGGCTCCCAGCACTTCCCCACCGGCGGGTCCGGCGGAGGTGGCACCCACGAGCACGCCACGGTCGGCGTCTTCGACGAGCTTGATCAGGCCCTGGTTGCCGGTCTTGTGGATCCACCCCCTCGCTGAGGAAGGGATGCGGGCCAGACCGGTGCGCACCCGCACGCCGCGCTGCCGGGCACGGGTCTCGGTCAGCCCGACCGCGCCGACCTCTGGATCGGTGAAGGTCACCCGGGGTAGCGCCCGGTAGTCGGCGGTGTCACCTTCGCGACCGAGGATGTCGGCGACCGCGATGCGAGCCTGGTATATCGACACGTGGGTGAAGGCCCCCTGGCCGGTGACATCTCCGATCGCCCACACCCGGTCCGCGGCGCGCATCCGCTCGTCGACGGTGATGGTGCGGGCCTGCTCGTCCAGGCCGACGGCACCCACCCCCAAGGCAGCCAGGTCGCTGCGGCGACCCGTGGCGACCAGCAACTCCTGTGCCGCCAGCACGTCCCCACCGTCGAGACGGACGGTGAACCGGCCGGACGCACAACTGACCTGTGTGGCGGACACATCGGTACGGACACCGATCTCCTCAGCGGTGAAGACCGTGGCCAGCAGCTCCCCGGCCTCCGGCTCATCACCGCCGAGCAGCCGCTCCTCGGCTTCGAGCACGGTCACCGTGGCCCCGAAGCGGGCGAAGACCTGCGCGAACTCGCAGCCCACCGGCCCACCGCCGAGCACGATCAGCGACTCGGGCACCTGCTCGGTGGCCACCGCGTCCCGGTTGGTCCAGTACGGCGTACCGGCCAACCCGTCGATTGGGGGGATGGCCGGTTCAGTACCGGGATTGAGCACTATTCCCCTGGCGGCCTGGAACAGCCGGGCACCATCCGATGTGGACACGGTGACCTCACCGGGTGCGGTGATCCTCGCCCGGCCTCGCACGAACCGGCCACCCGCCTTCTCGAACCGCTGCACCGCGGTCGTGTCGTCCCAGTTGTCGGTGGCTTCGGCGCGGATGCGGGCAGCGACCGGTGCCCAGTCCGGTCGCACCTGTGCCGAGCCGGCCAGCTCAGCGACGCGACGGGCCTCACCCAGCGCGTCGGCGGCCCGCAGCATCATCTTCGTCGGGACACAGGCGTAGTACGGGCATTCCCCACCGACCAGCCGGACCTCCACCCCCACCACGACCAGCCCCGCCCGGGCCAACCGGGCGGCGGCGTCCTCGCCACCCGGCCCCATCCCGATCACCACGACATCCACTTTCTCGGCTGCCACGGTCAACCCTCCCATCTGTGAGGTATCCACCTTGCCGCCTGCTCTCCGGCACAGGCAGACCGTTTCGAGCCGGACGACCGGGGTAGTCCAGGGTGGAGGTGCAAGCCACCACAGGAGGTGGGCATGACCACGGCACGCGAGATTATGGCACCGAATCCGGCCTGGGTGCGCAGCAGCGATGGCGAGGACCTGGCCGAGGCGCTGCCGGTGGGCTACTGAGGCGTGGGCAGCGGCGAGCGCAGCGCGCTGGAGCGCAGCCTGGTCCGGGTGTGCACCGCGCTGCGATCCGCGGGGGTGCGCTACGCCCTGACCGGCGGCAGCGGCGTCTACGCCCGCGGTGGGCCATTTTCAGAGCATGACGTCGACGTACTGGTACGTCCTGAGGACGTCGATGAGGCGGTCCGCGCGCTGGTCGGTGCCGGGATGCGAGCCACCGACGCGCCGGAGGACTGGCTACGCAAGGTTTACGATGGAGCGGTGCCGGTGGATCTCATCTTCCGGCCCGCGGAGCTTCCGGTCACCGACGAGATGCTTGCCACCGCGGACGAGATGACGGTCGAGTCCGTGCTGGCGCCCGTCGCGCCCGCCACCGACTTGCTGGAGCAGAAGCTGCTCTCGCTTGGCCCGCACTACTGCGATCTCGGCCAGATCCTGCCCGCTGCCCGGGCGCTGCGCGAGCAAGTCGACTGGGCGGCGTTACGCGCCCGCACCGGCCACCACCCTTATGCCGAAGCCTTCTTGCTGCTCGCTGACCGCCTCGGCATCTCGGGACGGGACGCCGCTGATGCCGAGACGGCGATGACGCCCGGCCGACAAATCCGCAACGACGCCCGGGTGGTGCCCGCTGGGCAGCCCGGCGCCAGGGAAGAGCTGCGATGAGCGTGCGGATCGCGGCCGTCGGGGACGTACACCTGGCGCCCGACATCCGGGGCACGCTGCGCCCCGCGCTGGCCGGCATTGCCGAGCGGGCCGATGTGCTGCTGCTCGCTGGCGACCTCACCCGGCACGGCAGGATCGACGAGGCGGAGGTCGTCGCCGAAGAGTTCGGTGACCTCGACGTCCCGGTACTCGCGGTGCTCGGCAACCACGATTACCACTGCGACGCTCAAGACGAGATCACAGCACTGCTCGGTAATGCGGGTATCGAAGTGCTCGAAGGCAGCGCGAAAGTGCTGCAGGCCGGTGGCCGCGAGCTCGGAGTGGCCGGTGTAAAGGGATTCGGCGGCGGGTTCACCGGCAAATGCGGCTCCGCCTTCGGTGAGCGGGAGATGAAAGCGTTCATCGAGCACACCGAGCTCGCCGCCGGCCGGCTCGCCGCCGCGCTGCGCGAGGTGGAGGGCGCGGAGGTACTCGTCGCGCTCACCCACTACGCCCCGGTGCCCGACACGCTGCATGGCGAGCCGCTGGAGATCTACCCGTTCCTGGGCGCCTACCAGCTGGGCGAAATGATCGACGGCGCACGCGGTGGCTCCGGTGTGGACCTGGCGATCCACGGGCACGCTCACTTCGGCTCCGAGCTGGGGTGCACGCCGGGTGCGGTGCCGGTGCGTAACGTCGCGCAGCCGGTCATCCGCGCCCCGTACGCCGTCTACCACCTGGCCGGCCGGTGAGCCGGCACCGGTTGCGGTAGACCCGTCACTCGGGCTCGATGCGCACAGCGGGTGAGAAGGCCACGTGATCTTTGATCTTGCGGGCCAGTGGGCTCGGCTTGGGGTAATACCAGGCGGCGTCGGGGTTGACCGTGCCGTCGACGACGACCGTGTAGTAGCGGGCCCGGCCCTTCCACGGGCACCTCGTCGTAGTCGGCGAGTCGTCGAGATACTCACGGCGCAGCGAGTCCGCGGGAAAGTAGTGGTTGCCCTCCAGCCGCACCGTTCGTGGTGCCTCGGCCAGTACCACACCGTTCCACACTGCTCGGATCATCTGCCCTCCCCTTCCCCTCAGGAATGGATACCCAATCTCCGCGTGCCGATTCGACCGCCGGCTATCACCTCTGTTCGTTGCTGCGCGGATGGAGGGTCGAGCCAGCGACGGTGTCAGCGCGAACCGGCGGTTCGACCGCGCCGGGTCGGGTATCCGGTGTCCATGGCGGTTCCGGTCGTCATCGAATCCAAGGGCGGCGCGCTGGCCGGCGACCTCACCCTGGCCGACCAGCCGGTGGGCATCGTGGTTTTCGCCCATGGTTCGGGCAGTTCGCGGCACAGCACGCGCAACCGTTCGGTGGCCGAGATCCTGCAGGGCAGTGGTTTCGCCACGTTGCTGCTGGATCTGTTGACCGAGGCGGAGGACCGAGTCGACGCCCGCACCCGGCAGTTTCGCTTCGATATCGAACTGCTGGCCGGTCGGGTCAGCACCGCCGTTGAGCAGATCCGGGAACAGGCCGCAGTCGGAGGTCTCCCGGTGGGGCTGTTCGGCGCCAGCGCCGGGGCCGCAGCCGCGCTGGTCGCGGCCGCCCACGACCACTCCATCCGAGCTGTGGTGTCACGCGGTGGTCGACCAGATCTGGCCGGCGCTGCCCTGCACCGGGTTCAGGCACCGACATTGCTCATCGTCGGAAGCCGCGACGAACCTGTTCTCGACCTCAACCGGCAGGCCGCCCAGCAGTTGGCTGCGCCGAGCCGGATCGAGGTAATCCAGGGAGCAACTCACCTGTTCGAAGAGCCCGGCGCGCTGGAGGAAGTGGCACGCCTGGCCGCCGGCTGGTTGCGCGACCACGTGCCGGGATGAAATCGAGCGCGCTGCCGTGCGCCGCACTGTGTGCAGTGCTTAACGCGATGTGAAGAAAAGAAAAAATTCGCTGGGAGTTTGAGGGGAACTGACTGGGAACTGGCTGCGCTTCTTGCGCCCGACGCTTACCACGGTTTGTCTGAGGATGGGTCCTTGGCGGGCAGTGTAAGTAGGTGAGCGGATGAGGCTGGCAGAAGCCTTGCTGATCGCGCTACGCGCGTTGCGCGCCTACCGGCTGCGTTCGATGCTGACCATGATGGGCCTGATCATCGGGGTCTCGGCGGTGGTCCTGCTGACCGCCTGCGGCCAAGGCGTGCAGAACTCGGTCGATGTGCGTATCGAACCGGTAGCCAACAACATCACCATCGTGCCGAAGGCCGCCGATATCCCCGGGGGCCCGCCCGCGCAGAGTCTGACCGACGCGGACATCTCCGCGCTGCGCAACGCGCCCGACGTCGCCACCGTCACTCCCGCAGTCACCAGCGCGGCCGCCGGTGGCGGTCCCAGCACCGGAACCTTGATCCAGACTCACACCACCGCATTCCTGGCGGCGAACATCATCGGCACCACGGAGAGCTGGGCCACGACGAACAACCGGGACGTCACAGCGGGGTCATTTTTCGACCCAGTCCAGGCTCGCTCCGCTGCCAGGGTGGTAGTGCTGGGCCCCACCGTGGCGACCACGCTGTTCGGCCATGACACCGCGGCCGCGCTGGACCAGACAGTCCAGATCAACCATGCCCCGTTCAAGGTCATCGGTGTGATGCAGAGCTACGGCCAGCAGCTGGACAACACCGCGGTCATGCCGCTCACAACCGCTCGCCGCTACGTCGTCGGCTACGGTATCGGCGTCGGCGAGAAGCTCAACCAGATCACCGTGCAAGCGCCCCAGCAGGCGGCCGTGCCCGCCGCCATGGCGGAGATAACTCGGATCCTCGACGCCCGCCACCACATCACAGACCCACGGTTGCGGGACTTTCAAGTGCAGTCCCTGGGAGCCCGGCTGCGAAACTTCAACCAGATCGTGTACCTGCTCACCACGTTCACTCCGGCTGTCGCGGCGAT
>DASUVX010000039.1:0-9032 GCA_036378735.1 Pseudonocardiaceae bacterium
ATCGTAGGCGCCTGCTGCGGGCCGAAATCGGGGACCGTTTCATGCACCGATTGGAGTGAGCGCGAGCTCGTTTTGAGAGCTCTCTCTGGCGATGCCACCCTTAGGTAACCGCGGCTTCTAGTTCCCTCTCGGCCTCGGATAGAACCTCCGTGATTACGACAAACGCAGAGTGCGCGCGGCGAGGATGCCGGCCGCGATGGCCCATGCCAGGAGTGTGCCCACGGCAGCCCAGGGTGTGATACCGGTGACCAGGGCGGTGCGTAGGCCCTCTGCCAACGCGCCGGAGGGCAACGCGGCGGCGATCGCGGACAGCACGCCGGGCAAGGCGTGCACGGACAGCACGATGCCACCCGCCACCACAAGCAGAAGCCAGACCATGTTCGCCACGGCGAGCACCACCTCGGCCCGCAGCGCCCCCCCGAGCAGGACTCCGAGCGCGCCGAACGCGGCGGTGCCGGCGAGGATCAGCAGCGCGGCGGGAGCAAGCCCGGGTGGCGACACATGCCAGCCCAGCGCGAAGGCCACCGCCCCGAGCACCACCAACTGCACCAGCACCACCCCGAGCACCGCGAGCATCCGGCCGGCCACCAGTGACCAGCGCGGCAGCGAGGTGGCGGCCAACCGTTTGAGCACGCCGTAACGGCGGTCGAAGCCCAGCGCGATGGCCTGCCCGGTGAACGCGGTAGACATCACAGCCAGCGCCAGGATGCGCGGAGTGACGTTGTCCACCCGCGGGTTGGGCACCGGTACCACGTTGAGAACGGTGAGGCCGACCAGCAATCCCAGTGGTATCAGCAGGGTGAGCAGCACCTGCTCGCCGTTGCGCAGGGTGAGGACGAACTCGGTGCGAGCTTGGGTGAACAGCATCCGCGACAGCCTGCCCCGGCCGGGTGCGGGCGCGAAGGTACCGGGGGAGAAGCTGGTCACGATCGCAACTCCCGACCGGTGAGCTCGAGGAACACATCCTCCAGGCTGCGCCGGGACACGCGCAGGTCCTCAGCGAACACGCCCTGCTGGGCGCACCAAGCCGTGACGGTGGCCATCACCTGCGGGTCGATCAGACCCTCCACGAGGTAGTCACCGGGGTGCGGTGCGCTGACCCGGCAGTCCTGGGGCAGGGCAGTGGTCAGCGGGCCGAGGTCCAGGCCGGGACGGGCCCGGAAGCGCAGTTGCCGCTGCGTCGTAGTGGACGACGTCAGTTCAGCGGGGCTGCCCATGGCCACCACCCGGCCGTGGTCGATGATCACCACCTGATCGGCCAGCGCCTCGGCCTCCTCCATCAGGTGCGTGGTGAACAGCACGCTGACGCCATCGGCGCGCAGGCTGGCGATGATGTCCCAGACCAGCCGCCGGGCCTGCGGGTCCATCCCGGCGGTGGGCTCGTCGAGGAACACCACCTCCGGTCGCCCGACCAGCGCGCAGGCCAGCGCAAGCCGTTGCTGCTGGCCACCGGACAGCCGTTTGTAGGGCACCCGGGCCACACCGGTGAGGCCGAGCACGTCGAGCAGCCATCCGACGTCCAGCGGTCGCGCGGAGCAGACCGCGACCAGCCCGAGCATTTCCGCGGCCCGCACTCCCGGGTAAGCGCCGCCGCCCTGCGGCATAACCCCCATCCGGGGGCGCAGCGCGGCGCTGTCGGCGATCGGGTCCAGCCCCAACACGCGGATCACCCCGGCATCCGGGCGCAGGAACCCCTCGCATACCTCGACAGTGGTGGTCTTGCCAGCGCCGTTAGGACCCAACAAGGCGAGCACTGTCGCCGGCTGCACCCGTAGGTCAAGGCCGTCCACCGCGCGGACCGGACCGAAGCTGCGGACCAGGCCGCAGACCTCGACAGCAGCCGATGACGCGGGCGGGGTCACGTTCACAAAGCCTAGGTTGCGCCGGCGGATCGGGCCGCACTGGCCCGCAGCGCTCCGGTCAGCGGTGGCGTGCGCCCCCTGATCACCAGCATCGGCACGATCAGGCTGACTGCCGCCGCTGCGATCGCCGACGGCAAAACCCAGGCCCGGAACAGGAAATCCGAGCCGGTCGGTGCCACGGCCACCGCCAGGACCGCGCAGGCCACGGTGGCGCTGGCACGGAACGCCGGGTTGGTAGCCGATGCCGCCAACGGGATCACCGCCCACAGCAGGTACCACGGATGCACGACCGGCCCCAGCAGTACCACGGCACCCAACCCGATGCCGATCCCAGCCAGCGGGTCCAGCCGTCCCCGCCAGCAACGCCACAGCAACAGCAGGCATACTCCGCCGGCGCCGGCCAGGCCGGTCAACCGGACCAGCGTAAGCACCGACGTGGTGTGGTCACCCAAACCCAGCAGGGTGCCGATCCACCCCGCCAGCAAACCCAACTCCGTGACCCCGGACATCCAGCTGCGCACCACGTTGGGCGTGCCCAGCGCGCCCGTCCAGCCGAAGCCGAGGCCTGTACCGAGCCCGATCGCCACAGTGGTAGCCGCGGCGACTCCGCCGATCACCGCTGCGGCCCATCCGACATCGCGCAGCCGGCCGCCTCGCAACCGGGCACACCAGACCACGACGAAACCGAGGGCCAGCGCGGCGGGCACCTTCACTTGCGCCGCGGCCGCGACCAGTGCCGCTCCACCGAGTGTGGCCAGTCCCGTCGCCGGCTCGCGCAACACCAGTTCCAGGCCGACCAGCATCATGCCGATCATCAGCGCTTCGTTGTGCACTCCGCTGGCGAGGTGGAACAACACCAACGGGTTGGCCGCGCCGAGCCACAGCGCGAACACCGCAGACCCCCCCACCCGGCGGGCCAACCGCGGCAGCGACCAGACGATCATCGCCAGGCCGGCCACGGCAAGGCTGCGATGCAGCAGCACGCCGAGCACGACGTCGTCGCCGGCAATCCAGTCGATCGGCCGGCCGAGGGTGAGAAACAACGGGCCGTACGGCGCGGGCGTATTGCGCCAGATTGTGGGGATTCCCCGCACCAATGGGTGGTCTACCCCCAGTGCTTCGGCCGGACCGAGCACGTAGGGATCCAAACCGCGATTGACCATCGCGCTTTGCGCCAGATAGCTGTAGACGTCGCGGCTGAACATCGGTGGCGCGACCAGCAACGGCGCCGCCCACATCAGCATCAGCCGGCCCATCTGGGCCGGCGAGATCAGCCGAGTGCGTCCGGGTTTGGCCAGCGCCCCGAGCCATAGCCAGGCCAGCACGACCATGGCGATGCCGGTGTAGGCCACGGCCAGCGACGCGGTGGGCATCCGGGGGAACAGACCCACCACAAGGTGGCCGACCACCGGGTTGCCCAGCACGGGTGCTGTTCCCGCACCGAGCGAACCCAGCCCCATGAGCAGGGCGCCGGCGGTGCCGAACCGGCGAACCGTGTCGAGCTGCCGGGTTTCGTCCGGATCCAGACCAGCGTTGCTGGTGATCGGTGCTTTCGGGCCGGGCAGGATGCTCTCGTCACCCTGAAGCGTCCCGGCTACCACGCCGCGAAGAGTATCTGAGCCTCGTGGACTAGCTGCTCTGGGCAAGCTCGTGGTAGGTCAGCCGGACCCCCGCGTCGATGCCCCGGCGGCGGCTACCGGCCGTGGGGGGTCGGCTTGCCGGTGGCTTGCGTGATCGAGGTGTAGCCCGCCTGGCGGGCGAGGCGGGCCAGGCCACGATGGATGCGGCGCGGCCACAATGGTCCGCCGTAGATGAAACCGGTGTAGGCCTGCACGAGTGTGGCGCCGGCCTGGATCCGCGCCCAGGCATCCTCGGCGGTTTCGATGCCGCCCACCCCTATCAGGATCAGTCGGTCCCCCACCCGGGCGTGCAGCCGGCGCAGCACCGCGAGGGAACGCTCCTTGAGCGGGGCACCGGAGACGCCGCCCGGACCGATCGCCTCGAGCTGCGCCGCGCTGGCCCGCAGCCTGTCCCGGGAGGTCGTGGTGTTGGTGGCGACAATCCCATCCAGGCCGAGTTCCAGCGCGAGATCGGCCAGCGCGTCGATCTCCTCGTCAGCCAGGTCCGGGGCGATCTTGACCAGCAGCGGCACGCGCCGAGTGCCGGTTTGCTCCAGTGCCGCGCGAACGCCTACCAGCAGCGGGCGAAGATGCTCGACGGCCTGGAGGTCGCGTAGCCCCGGCGTGTTGGGCGAGCTGACGTTGACCACCAGATATTCCGCGACCTCGGCGAGTAGCCGTGCGCTGACCACATAGTCGGCCGCCGCGCCGTGCTCTGCGACGGCTTTGGTCTTGCCGATGTTGACCCCGACCGGCACCCCGCGACCCCGAGCGCGCAGCCTGCCGGCGACCGCGGCGGCACCGGCGTTGTTGAACCCCATCCGGTTCACCAGAGCCCGGTCGGCTGTCAAGCGGAACAGCCGCGGTCGCGGATTGCCCGGCTGGGAGTGGGCCGTCACGGTGCCGATCTCCACGAAGGCGAACCCCAATGCGCCCAGTGCATCGGGGGCCAGCGCGTCCTTGTCGAAACCCGCTGCCAGCCCCAGCGGCCCGGGTAGATCGAGCCCGAGCGCGCGAACTCGCAGTACGGGATCACGGGGAGCCAGCCAGCGGCGAAGCAACGCCCCCAGCCCTGGCGCAGCGGCCACCATGCGGGTCAGTCCAAAGCCCAGCCGGTGCGCCGTCTCGGCCGAGACGTACCGGGAAAAGATCGAGAACAGCAATCTGTACATCGCGCGACCTAGCGAACCACGACGCTGACGGCGTCACCCGTACCGGGATGAACAACGGTGGCGGTGGCCAGACATGTTGTGCACCAGCGGCGGAATTACGTAACATGGACGTTGTGAAAAACGTCGGGGCTGATCGTCGGACCCGCGAATCGGTGGCACGGATGTTGCTGGAGCACGGCCCAGTGACCGCCGCTCAGGTCGCCGACTCGCTCGGGTTGAGTCCCGCTGCCGTGCGCCGCCACCTGGACGCGCTGCTCGCAGACGGGCAGGCCACCTACCGCTCGGCGCCGCGCCGGTGGCCCCGAGGCCGGGGTCGTCCGGCAAAGCTGTTCCTGCTCACCGCGGCCGGCCGGGCCCAGTTCGAGCACACCTACGACGATCTGGCGGTTGCTGCACTGCGCTTCCTGGCGGAACGCGACGGCGAGGACGCGATCCGCTCGTTCGCCGAGCGTCGAGTGACCGACCTGGTCGGCCAGCACCGGGCCGCTGTGGTCGCCGCGACCGATCCGGTCGCGCGAGCGCAGCTGCTGGCGGCGGCGCTGAGCGCGGAGGGGTACGCAGCGTCGGCTGAGCAGGTCGGCTCCGGTGCGCAACTGTGCCAGCATCACTGCCCGGTTTCGCATGTAGCTGCGGAGTTCCCGCAGCTGTGTGAGGCCGAGACGGCGGCCTTCGCGGATTTGCTCGGTGTCCATGTACAGCGGCTGGCGACCATCGCCCGGGGCGACGCTGTTTGTACGACTCACGTTCCTGAGAATCGGGTAGCCCACGGTGCCCGCACGATGCTTCCCATTGTTTCCACCCATGTTCCACCCAGAATCCCACCACTGAACCGGACGGAGGCGTCTGAATGACGACCGCCCCTGAGCAGGATGTGCGAACATCGCTCAGCCAGGAAGAAACGCTCTCCAGGCTAGGCCGCTACGAATACGGCTGGGCCGACTCCGACATCGCGGGCGCCAGCGCGCAGCGTGGGCTGTCCGAGGCCGTGGTGCGCGACATCTCGGCCAAGAAGAACGAGCCGGAGTGGATGCTCGAGACGCGGCTCAAGGCGTTGCGCCTGTTCCAGCGCAAGCCGATGCCGCACTGGGGAGCAGACCTGTCCGGCATCGACTTCGACAACATCAAGTACTTTGTCCGCTCGACCGAGAAGCAAGCCACCTCGTGGGACGACCTACCCCAGGACATCAAGGCGACCTACGACCGGCTGGGCATCCCGGAGGCGGAGAAGGCCCGGCTCATCGCCGGCGTGGCCGCGCAGTACGAGTCCGAGGTGGTCTACCACAAGATCCGCGAGGACCTCGAAGAGCAGGGCGTACTGTTCCTGGACACCGACACCGGGCTGCGGGAGCACCCGGAGATCTTCCAGGAGTACTTCGGCAGTGTGATCCCGTCCGGGGACAACAAATTCGCCGCGCTGAACACCGCGGTGTGGTCCGGTGGGTCGTTCATCTACGTGCCACCCGGCGTGCACGTCGACATCCCGCTGCAGGCCTACTTCCGGATCAACACCGAGAACATGGGCCAGTTCGAGCGCACGTTGATCATTGTCGACGAGGGCGCGTACGTGCACTACGTCGAGGGCTGCACGGCCCCGATCTACAAGTCCGACTCGCTGCACTCCGCGGTCGTCGAGATCATCGTCAAGAAGGGCGGCCGCTGCCGCTACACCACGATCCAGAACTGGTCGAACAACGTCTACAACCTGGTCACCAAGCGAGCCACCGCGGCCGAGGGCGCGACCATGGAGTGGATCGACGGCAACCTGGGCTCCAAGGTCACCATGAAGTACCCGTCGGTCTGGCTGATCGGTGAGCACGCCAAGGGCGAGGTGCTCTCGGTGGCCTGCGCCGGTGAGGGCCAGCACCAGGACGCCGGCGCGAAGATGGTGCACGCCGCACCGAACACGTCGAGCACGATCGTGTCCAAGTCAGTGGCACGTGGCGGCGGGCGCACCTCCTACCGCGGGCTGGTGCAGGTCAACGAGGGCAGCCACCACTCCCGCTCCACGGTGAAGTGCGACGCCCTGCTGGTGGACCAGATCAGCCGCTCGGACACTTACCCCTACGTCGACATCCGCGAGGACGACGTGTCCATGGGGCATGAGGCCACCGTCTCCAAGGTCAGCGACGATCAGCTGTTCTACCTGATGAGCCGCGGGCTGACCGAGGACGAGGCGATGGCCATGATCGTGCGCGGGTTCATCGAACCGATCGCTCGCGAGCTGCCCATGGAATACGCCCTGGAGCTCAACCGGCTGATCGAACTCCAGATGGAAGGAGCCGTCGGCTGATATGACGGCTACCACTGGCCAGCCGGCCGAATCCGGTCTGGTCTGGCACTCGCACGGCACGAAGACCGTGGATCCCAGCGTGCCGATGATCTCTCGGGGGCAGCGGTTCACCTCCTACGACGTGGACGCCTTCGAGGTGCCCACCGGGCGCGAGGAGGACTGGCGGTTCACCCCGCTGCGGCGGCTGCGCGGGCTGCAGCAAGGTGCGGCGGCCACCGCCACCCCGCAGATCGCGGTGCAGGCGGGTGACGAGGTCATCGTCGAGGACGTGGGCCGGTCCGACGCCCGCTTGGGCGACGGGGGTATTCCGGCCGACCGGGTTGCCGCGCAGGCTTGGAGTTCCGCGCCGCAGGCCACCGTGGTGACCCTGCCGGCGGAGACTCGTATCGAAGAGCCGGTGACGATCACGATCACCGGTCCGGGCACCGGGCAGGTCGCCTACGGGCACCTGCAGGTGCGCCTGGAGGCGTTCGCCGAGGGTGTCGTCGTGCTCGACTATCGCGGCAGCGGCACTTACGCGGAGAACGTCGAACTCGTCCTCGCCGACGGTGCCCGGCTGACCCTGGTCAACGTGCAGGACTGGGCCGACGACGCGGTACACGTCGCGGCACTGCACCACCGACTCGGCCGCGATGCGCTCCTGCGGGCCATCACCGTGAGCTTGGGCGGCGACCTGGTCCGGCAGTCCCCGACGGTGACTTTCACCCAGCCCGGCGGCGATGCCGAGTTGCTAGGGCTGTACTTCGCCGACGCCGGGCAGCATCTGGAGCACCGTTTGCTGGTGGACCATGCCGTTCCACACTGCCGCTCCAACGTCGCCTACAAGGGCGCGCTGCAAGGCAGCCCGGGGCAACCAGAGGCGCACACCGTGTGGATCGGAGATGTGCTGATCCAGGCCGACGCGGAGGGCACCGAGACCTTCGAGGTCAACCGCAACCTGGTGCTCACCGACGGCGCCCGGGCCGACTCGGTGCCCAACCTGGAGATCGAGACCGGCGAGATCGTCGGTGCCGGTCACGCCAGTGCTACCGGGCGCTTCGACGACGAGCAGCTGTTCTACCTGACCTCACGGGGCATTCCCATCGACCAGGCCCGCCGCCTGGTCGTCCGAGGGTTCTTCGGCGAGATCCTGCAGAAGATCACCGTCGCAGAGATCCGCGAGCGGCTGACCGCGGCGATCGAGGCTGAGCTCGAGGCGGTGGGGGTATGACCGCGCTGCGAGTCTGCAGCCTGACGGACCTCAAGGACGACGAGCCGGCCGGTTTCCAGGTCGACAACGTGCCGGTCGTGCTGGTGCGTCAGGGCAACCAGGTCTATGCCCTGGCCGACGTCTGCTCGCACGCCGAGATCGCACTGTCCGAAGGCGAAGTCACCCGCAAGGGTCTGGAGTGCTGGTTACACGGCTCGTGCTTCGATCTGCGCACCGGGGAGCCGTCCTCACCACCGGCGTCCGAGCCGGTGGACACCTACGCCGTGACCATTGACGGCGATGACGTCTACGTCGATCCGTCCCGTCCCACCAACCGATAGCAGGAGTGCGAGAACACACGATGACCACCCTGGAAATCAAGGATCTGCATGTCGCGGTGCCTACCGATGATGAGCAGACACCCGAGAAAGAGATCCTTCGCGGGGTTGATCTGACTGTCCGGTCGGGCGAGACGCACGCGATGATGGGTCCCAACGGCTCGGGCAAGTCGACCTTGGCATATTCGATCGCCGGGCACCCGAAATACCGGGTCACCTCGGGTCAGGTGCTTCTCGATGGCGTTGATGTGCTGTCGATGGCAGTAGATGAACGCGCGCGAGCCGGGCTGTTCTTGGCCATGCAGTACCCCGTCGAGGTGCCCGGTGTGTCGATGTCGAACTTCCTGCGCACCGCCGCCACCGCGATCCGCGGCGAGGCTCCCAAGCTGCGTACCTGGGTCAAGGAGGTCAAGGCGGCGATGTCCGATCTGGACATCGACCCTGCCTTCGCCGAGCGAAGCGTGAACGAGGGCTTTTCCGGCGGCGAGAAGAAACGCCACGAGATCCTGCAGCTGTCGCTGCTCAAGCCCAAGATCGCGGTGCTGGACGAGACCGACTCCGG
>DASUVX010000040.1:0-9603 GCA_036378735.1 Pseudonocardiaceae bacterium
CCCAGCGGGCGCACCTCGCCCAGCACCGCGGTGGGCCCCCGCCCGGCGCGCACGCCCCGATCCAGCGGAGACAAATCCACCAACACCACCTCACCCGAGGCGCGGACCTGCTCGGCGGCCTTGCGGGCCCGCTCATCCGGCTGCGACCCCTGCACCAAACCCAGCTCCACCGCCGGCGGGTTGGCCAACACCACATCACCCATCCGATCGAGCAACACCACGCCGTTGTGTGAGGAGAGCACCACCCGCTGCACCAGATCGGCGACCGTGGCACCGTCCGGGCGCGGCGAGGCCACCGACCTGCCGGCGCGCCGGCAGATCAGGATGCCTCCCACCAACCCGATCATCAGCGTGCCGATCGCGAGAACCACCGCGGCTGCGAAAGTCACGCCGCAATCGTAAGCTCCCCGGGTGGGTGTATCCCTAGCCCCGCCGCACCCCGAGTGACGAGATATACCCACAATAGGGCGAACTTTCTCCCCTCGTTCACCCTGAGTTCATCCCGAGCGGATGACGGAAGAGCTAGCGACCTTGTTCAGCGACCACCGCGATGGCGTCGCGGGCCGCATCGGGATCCAGATAGGTCCCGCCAGAAGTGATCGGCCGCAATTGATCGTCGAGGTCATACCGCAGCGGGATGCCAGTCGGGATGTTGAGGCCGACGATGGTCTGCGCATCGATGCCGTCCAGGTACTTGACCAAAGCCCGCAGCGAGTTGCCGTGCGCAGCCACCAGCACCGTGGCGCCGGCCCGCAGATCAGGCACGATCGACGCTTCCCAGTACGGCAGCATTCGGGCGACCACGTCGGCCAGGCACTCGGTCCTGGGTATCTCGACTCCGGCGTACCTCGGGTCACCGTCCTGGCTGAACTCGCTGCCCGGATCTATCAGAGGTGGCCGGATGTCGCAGGAGCGGCGCCACCGGGCGAACTGCTCATCGCCGTACTCGTCGCGGACCTGCGCCTTGTCCTTGCCTTGCAGCGCGCCGTAGTGGCGCTCGTTGAGCCGCCAGTCGCGGCGCACCGGGATCCAGTGCCGATCCGCGGCATCGAGCGCGAGATTGGCGGTGGTGATCGCGCGGCGCAGTAGCGACGTGTGCACCACGTCCGGAAGCAGCTCGTCTTGGCGCATCAGCTCACCGGATCGCACCGCCTCGCGTTCACCCCGCGCTGACAACGGCACGTCCACCCACCCGGTGAACAGGTTCTTGGCGTTCCACTCGCTCTCGCCGTGACGGAGCAGGACCAGGGTGCCTACGCTCATGCGTCTAGCCTGCCAGCAGTCCTGCGCGGACTGCGCCGATGGTCGAGCTGGGCCGGTGGCTGACCTGGAGCGGTAGTAGTTCGGACCGTGCTCGTAGATGCACTGTGCTGGTAGATGAGCTGGGGCCGGTCGTTAAGCTGACAATCTGGTATCAATACCCCGAAATCAATTGGCCCGATCGGGCGCTGGCAGTGACTGCCGGGTTACCCGTAAATTAATCTGCGACGACGGTGTACCGGAACCCCCCTGCTGACACCCCCACCGTCGTTAGCAGGGAACCGCTGGTCGCCCGCGCTTCCCCGCCCCCCGGGAAAGGCTGGTTGCACAACGGTTCCCTGCGCAGCGGGGTTTTCTTCAGCAAAATCTAAGCCTGCCATTGGTCTGCCTTACGGGCCGCGTGCCGACCGCCGAAAGTACCCGGAAGCCCGCCCTCGTAAAGGTACTTCGCCTCCTCCGCGACCTCCCGCGTCAGGCACGGCCACGTCGCCGCGACCCCGTTTTCGTCGCGGCAAGCCCAGCAACGACCCTGCGGGTCCGGCACGTGCGCGGTCAACGCGCTGCGCCACATGTCCGGCAATTCGGCCAGGATCGCTGCCATGCTCATGTCCATCTACCTCCCAGAGATCGGTGCATCCTACAACCGGCAGTCAAGGCGCACTTCATACCAGTGGCATTCCGGTTCCCGAAGCTGCCGTTCGGGCGATAACGACGCTGCGCCACCAACCGTATACAGCTCGTGACGATTCACACGGCTATTCCCCGTCGACACCCTGGACGCCCCCTCACCGCCGCAGCTCGGACGACGGCAGGGCCCACGGTACCTACACAACCTGTGTGGGAACTTGCACGGTGTGTTGTCGCCGCGGCTGTGCTGAGCGTTACTCAACCTGTACCACGTGTGTGACCGACCAGCTGCATCGACCCGCGCTTAGGCCAATCGGGTTGCACTGGAAACAACTACCTCGAAGGCCTTGAGATCCGTCCGCTCGGCTGAGAGTGTGTCACCGCTCTCCTCGCCGCTCCCACCGCACTTCCCGGCAGGCGAGCACAAGCCCGCGGTTCGTCCTCCCCCCATCGGACCGCGGCCCGCCAGGATCTCTGGGTGCCCCTCGCTCAGGGATATCCGTTCACGCGGGACACACAGTGGCGGGGCGAGTCCGAGTGTGCGACTCCCCCCTCTCCCCCGGACCGCCCCGCCACCAACCTCGGCCGAAGGCGGGTCAACGCAGTCAACGCACCAGGTGTTCGAATGCAGCAAGGTTGCTCAGCGATTCGCCGCGGGCTGCCCGCCAGGCCCATTCGCGCCGGATCGAGGACGCGAAGCCGATCTCCAACAGGGTGTTGAAATCTCCATCGGCGGCCTCGACCACCTGACCCAGGACCCGGTCCAGCTCCGGGGCGGTCACCGCGTGATGGGCCAACCTACCGATGAGGTAGATATCACCGGCCTTGTCCAGCGCATAGTGCACCCCGTAGAGGCGGGCATTGCGGCGCAGCAGCCAACGATAGACGTCCTCGTGGGCCTCGTCGGGCCGCCGGCACACGAAAGCCTCCACCAGCAACCCATGTCGGCCGACCAACACACGGCAGACGGTCTGCAGTTTCTTGCTGCCGGGCAGGGTGATGACGAAGCTACCCGGCACACTGTGTTCGTGCTCGAGCCCGGCTTCCCCCAGAACGGCAGCGATGAGCTCATCGAGCTGCCCCGGAGGGCCCACGGCACGGCTCACACCGCCACCTCGCGTTCCAGCGCGTCCAGCCGGTACGCCGCGGCAGCGTCTACATAAACCCGCAACAGCGCCTCGGTAGTGCGTTCCCAGGAGAACCGCCGGGCATGGGCAGCGGCACCGGCTGCCAGTTGTTCGCGGCGTTGCGGGCGCAACGCGACGGCGGTGAGCACGTCGGCCCAGTCAACGGGACGGTGACTGCCCACTAACAGACCGGACACGCCGTCGGCCACCGCGACCGAGAGCCCGCCCACTCCGGCAGCGACGACCGGCGTGCCGCACGCCTGCGCTTCCAGCGCCACCAGGCCGAACGACTCGCTGTAACTGGGCACCGCCACCACGTCGGCCGCGCGGTACACCCCGACCAGCGCAGCGCCACCCTGCGGCGGCGCGAACACCACCTGCTCCAGTATCCCCAGCTCGGCGGCCAGCTGGTGCAACGCGGTCGGTTCGGCCAGTCCATTACCAGACGGGCCACCCACTATCAGCACCCGCAATTTCGCCCGTAATGCGTGGTCGCGGCGCACCATCTCGGCTGCCGCTCGCAGCAGCACGTCCGGGCCCTTGAGCGGCTGGATCCGGCCGATGAAGGCGAGCACCACGGCATCACGCGGCAGGCCTAACGTGGTACGCGCGGCGTCTCGGGATCCCGGCGTGAACAGCTCCAAATCGACACCCGGTGAGATGGTGGCAGTCCGGGCCGGGTCAGCGCCGTAGAGCTCGACGAGCTGAGCGGTCTCGGCCGGCGTGTTCGCGACCAGCCGGTCGGCCTCATCCACCACCTGCTGCTCACCGATCACCCGGGTGTGCGGCTCTGGAATATCGCCCTGGGCCAGCGCGGCGTTCTTCACCTTGGCCAGGGTGTGCGCGGTGTGCACCAGTGGCACTCCCCAGCAGTCCCGGGCCAGCCACCCGACCTGACCGGACAGCCAGTAATGCGAGTGCACCACGTTGTAGTAGCCAGGTTCGCGATGTGCTTCGGCCCGCAGCACCCCTGCCGTGAACGCGCACAGTTGCGCAGGAAGATCGTTTTTGGCCAGGCCCTCGAATGGCCCGGCGGTGATGTGGCGCACCGTGACGCCCGGGGCGAATTCCACCACCGACGGCGACCCGGACGAGGTGGCCCGGGTGAACACCTCCACCTCGACACCCTGGCGGGCCAGCCGGGTCGCGGTCTGCACGATGTAGACGTTCATTCCGCCGGCATCGCCCATACCCGGCGGATCGAGCGGCGAGGTATGTACAGACAGCACCGCAACCCGCTTCAACACCCGCTTACCCCACCCCATCACGCTTCCCACCCTATGGCCTGCGCCGCATTCAGCGGGCTTGGTAGTTGGTGTCACAGTCGCTCACGCGCCGCCGCCCAACCGGTTTGGGTGCGGTTCACAATGCCGACAGCCGCCATAGGGTGAAGGTGTGGAGCGACCGGTTGCGGTGGTGACGGGGGCCAGTAGTGGGATCGGGGCGGCTACCGCGCGGGCGCTGGCCGGGGCGGGGTTTCAGGTGGTGCTGGGGGCTCGCCGGGTGCAGCGCTGCCGTCAGATCGCGGAGGAGATCGACGGCATCGCGATCCCGCTCGACGTGCTGGATCCCGACTCGGTAGCCGCCTTCACCGCGGCGGTGCCCGCCGCGCACGTGCTGGTGAACAACGCGGGCGGCGCGAAGGGCTTCGAGCCGGTATTGGCGGCCGATGAGGACCAGTGGCGCTGGATGTGGGAAGCCAACGTGCTGGGCGCCCTCCGGATGACTCGCGCATTCCTGCCCAAGCTGATCGACTCTGGGGACGGCGTGCTGGTGACCGTGACCTCGATCGCCGCGCTGGAGGCCTATGACAATGGCTCGGGCTACACCTCAGCCAAGCACGCTCAGGCAGCTGTGCACCGCACCCTGCGCGCCGAGCACCTGGGGCAACCGGTGCGATTCGTGGAAGTCGCTCCCGGAATGGTAGAAACCGAATTCTCCCTGGTGCGTTTCGGCGGCGACGCCGAGAAAGCGGATCGGGTCTATGCCGGGCTCACCCCATTGACCGCCCATGACGTCGCGGACGTCATTGCCTTTGCGGTCACCAGACCCGCCCACGTCAATCTCGACCTCATCGTCGTCAAACCCCGCGACCAGCACTCTGCGATGCGCACCTTCCGGCATGGTTGAGTGCGGCTAGAGCATGCAGTTGATGAGCGTAGGTTCCGGTACCAGGGTGATGCCGAAATGTGCCGTGACGGCGTTTCGGATCTCCCGGGCCAAAGCGAGCAAATCTGCGGTGCAGGCCCCGCCGCGGTTGGTCAGTGCCAGCGTGTGCTTGCCGGATAGCGCTACCCGGCCACCCGGTCCTGGGTGACCCCGAGCGAATCCAGCTCGCTCGATCAGCCAGGCAGCGGAGAGCTTGACCCGGCCTGCGCCGCCCCCGGGATACTGCGGCACCGCGACTGCCGGGCTGACCCTGGCCCGGATCCGCTCGAGTACGGCGGCAGCCTGCGGCGCGTCCAGTACGGGATTGATGAAGAAGGACCCGACAGACCAGGTGTCGTGGTCGGTCGGGTCGAGCACCATGCCCTTGCCTTTGCGCAAGTCCAGCACCGCAGCTCGGGCCAGCGCCGCGGGCACGCGAGTGCCGGGCTCGACGTCGAGCACGCGGGCTAGTTCGGGATAGCGGATCGGAGCGGACAGCCCGTCGCGGTACAGCGCAAGCCGGACGTGGAGCACGACAGCGGCATCAGTGCCCTTGAGCGCGCTGGTCCGGTAGCCCAGCCGCAACGCCGACGCCGCCACCGTCCGCAGCGCACCCCGCCGCCGGTCGTAGAGATCGACGTCACGCAGCAGGTCGGACAGCTCCACACCGTAGGCGCCGACATTCTGCACGGGAGTGGCACCGACCGATCCCGGGATTCCGGACAGGCATTCGAGCCCGCCGTAGCCGGCTGCCACGGTGCGCGCGACCACCGCGTCCCAGTCTTCGCCGGCGGCGGCGTGCAGCACACCGGTACCGTCGATGTGCCACCCGGTGCTGGCGATCCGCACCGCGGTGCCCTCGAATCCGCCGTCGCTGATCACCAGGTTGGACCCACCGGCCAGCAGCAGCACGGGCTCGCCGGCGACGTCAGCGGCGCGAACCGCGTCGAGGCAGGCCTGCGCCGTCGTCGCGGCTACGAAACGGCGGGCCGGACCGCCCAGCCGCAGCGTGGTGAACGGGGCGAGGTCGACTGCATTGCGCACAGGGCTGTCCGTCGCGGGGGTCGTCACGGCGCCCCACGGTAGCCTCCGCTCATGGCCAGCCAGTTGGCACTGCGGCACCGGTACCCGACGTCCCCGGAGCGGATGCGGGAGCTGGTGACCGACCGGGACTACTTGCGGGCCAAGCTGCGGGCGGTCGGTGGTCCACGGGCCGAGCTGGTGTCGTGGCAACAGAACGACGACGGCGTCACTGTGGTACTGCACCAGGCGGTGCCGGGCGAGGCGATGCCGCCTTTCCTGCGTGCCATGCTGCCCGCCAACCTGACGATCCGGCGTACCGAAACCTGGCGTGGTTCCAGCGGCAGCGTGGAAGCAGTGGTCGACGGGGCGCCGGGCACGATCACCGGCGTGATGATGCTCGAGCCTGACCCGGATGGATGCCTGATCGGTGCTCAACTCACGGCTGAGGTTCCGCTACCGCTGGTCGGCGCCAAGGTGGAGAAGCTGGTCACGGACAACATCGCCAGCCTGATGGAAACGGAGTACCAATTCACCTTGGCGTGGCTACGTAATCCTGTGGAGCCCTGAACTGAACCCTGTGCGCGCGACACTTCGCCCAGGCCTAGGCTGGTCGACCGTGAGGGTCGCCGACTACCTGTCGCGAATCGCGACCGAGGCGGAAGTGCTGCGAACGGCTGCGATCGCACTGGACGCGGACACACCGGTGCCGACCTGTCCGGGCTGGACTGTGCAGCGGCTGATCCAGCATCTCGGCCGAGTATTCGACATGGTCACCCGGGTGATCCAGACCGCCGATCCGCAATCACCTCCGGTCCGGGTTCAACAGTCGCCCGGCGACGTGTTCGCCATCTTCGACAGTCAGCTGGCGACCATGCTCGATCTCCTCGGGAAGACAGATCCGGCCACCCCGGTCTGGCACTTCACCCCAACCGCGCCGAAGACGGCCGCGTTCTGGTCCCGCCGGATGGCCCATGAGGTCACCATCCACCGGATCGACGCGCACGCTGCGGCCGGCACCGACTCTGCGGTAGATCCCGACTTCGCCGCCGATGGAATCGACGAGGTGTTGACTCGGCTGATCCAGAGGCGTACCGACTCGTGGTCAGTCGGCACCTCCGCCGGCACGGTGCTTTACCACGCCGCCGACGCCGGCCGGGCCTGGACCGTGCGTTTAGTGCCGGGCCAGCTGCCGCAGACCGCGGCCGAGGCGGGGACCGAGCCGGACGCGTCGGTGATCGGGCTGGCAGACGCCGTCTACCGCGCCGCCTGGGGTCGCCCGTCCGGAGCGGTGGTCAGTGGCGATAGCGCCATGGTGGATCTCACCCGCGCCGGCTGACAGAGGGCAGGGCGTGCGACCCTGCCGCCGCACGCGCTGACCGACCGGGTGCAGGCGCCCCGCAAGACACAGAGGGCACGCGACACACCGACCACCAGGGCGCGACACACGAGCACGTGGGCGCGACACGCGTGCGGGGAGAGCGCGACACGCTGGGTTAGCAGGTGTGTTCGTGGTCAGCGTGGTCGTCGTGTTCGACCTGCAGGGTGCTGTGGGTGAGCCCGAACTCGGTGCGCAGCACGTTCGCCGCGGTGTCGAGCACGGAGGCGTCCCCGCAGTGCAGCGACCGAGCCTCGTCGACCACCAGGTGCGCGGAGACGGCGTGCCGGCCGGACGTGATCGTCCACAGATGCAGGTCGTGCACGTCACGCACTCCCGGCACCGTCCGCAACAACCGGTCCACTTCGGCGGTGTCCACGCCGCGCGGGGTGCCCTCCAGGAGCACGTGCGCAGCTTCGCGCAGCAGCGCCAGCGCCCGCGGCACGATCAGCGCGGCGATCGCCAGCGATGCGACCGGGTCGGCCTGGTGCCAGCCGGCGGCGAGCATCGCGACCGCCGCGCCGATCACCGCGGCGGAGCCGAGCACATCGCCCAGTATCTCCAGCAGTGCGCCGCGCAGGTTGAGGCTTCGTTCGCTGGATCCGCCACCGCTGAGCACCGCCAGCGCGGCCAGATTGCCGACGAGCCCAAGCGTTCCGATGGCGAGTAGCGGGACACCGTCGATCGGTGGCGGAGCGGCCAGCCGGGCGAGCGCCTCGACCGCGACCATCCCGCTCACCACCAGCAGCAGCAAGGCGTTGAACGCGGTCGCGAGAATCTCCGCCCGGCCCAGCCCGTAAGTCCGGTAATGCGTCGGTGGGCGCTGCGCGAGCACGCTGGCAACCAGCGCAACCGCGAGGCCCAGCACGTCAGTGGCCAGATGCCCGGCATCGGCGAGTAAGGCCAGCGACCCGGTCAGCCCGGCACCGACGATTTCCGCCAGCAACAATGCAGAGATGATCGCCAGAGCGCGAACGAGCCGCCGACGGTCCGACGGTACGGCGGCATGCCCGTGCCCGTGATCGCTCATGCGCGCCACCATACATGCATGTTTGCGCATAAGTCAGCGGTCCGGTGGGGTGAAGCTAACCCAGTGGCGTCAAACGGGGCGGCCGAGATTCTCGAACACCTCAGCGCAGGGTAGTGCTGCGAGCACCGCACCCGGCAGCAGCAGCTTGCTGCGCCGCAAGCCGGATCCCACAACCAACTCGTCAGCCGCGGCGACCACGGCGTCGAGCAACAGCGGCCACCCGGCGGGCAGCCCCAGCGGCGTGATGCCGCCGTATTCCATCTCGGTGCGCTCCACCGCCTCGTCCTGCCCGGCGAATGACGCCTTGCGCACATCCAGCCGCCGCCGCACCACACCGTTGACGTCGGCCCGGGTAGTCGCGAGCACCACGCAACCGGCCCAGCGCTGCACGCCGCCACGCTTGCCGGTGACCACCACGCAGTTCGCCGAGGCGTGCAGTGGCACCTGGTAGTGCTCGCATAGCGCGGCGGTATCGGCCAGCGCCGGATCGATTTCGGCGACCGCACACCGGGCCGCGAGGTGCTCGGGCAACGCTGCCAGCGCGACTCGAACCGGGGCGGCGAGCAGGTCGGGTGCGTCCAGAGCGGGTCGGGGCTCCAGCCGGCCGGTTACCGAAGCCGGCGACGTCACCAGCGCGGCCCCCGCTGCACCTCGGTTACCGCCGGTTTGACGTCCACCAGGTACACCAGCACCGCCACCAGGCCGATGAGATAGAACAGCATCGACCCGGGCACCACCAGGTTGAGTAGCAGCAAGGCACACGCGCCACCAGTGATGCCCAACCAGGCCGGCTTGGTCAGCTTGTCGGCGGCGGTGTAGGCATCGCCCCGCTGGAGCGCAGCGTGAATGAACGCGAAGATCCCCACCGGAACCGCGGCCCAGTACAAGATCTCGAAGACCCACAAATCCAACGACTCCAGCACCCACCCAGGATACGCAGCCCACTCCCGTCCCCGACATGGAGACATATCGGGGTGAAACCCGCCCTCTGGGGCCCGATATGTCTCCATGTC
>DASUVX010000041.1:0-5660 GCA_036378735.1 Pseudonocardiaceae bacterium
GCAGCAGGTGTTCGCGATCAGCTGGCTGGTCCGGGTCTCCATATTCGGCCATCCAGGAGGCACCGGCGAGCAGGGTGTGGTAACGCAGCATGTCCAGCAGCGGAACCGCAGCAACGATCGCGCCGAACAGTTCTGGGTAACGGGTGAGCATCACCCCCATGAGCAGCCCGCCGTTGCTGCCGCCCTCGGCACCGAGACGAGCCGGGGTGGTGATGCCGCGTACAACGAGATCTCGGGCCACCGCGGCGAAGTCCTCGTAGACCAGGTGCCGGTGGTGCTTGAGGGTGGCGGAGTGCCAGCGCGGGCCGTACTCCCCTCCGCCCCGGATGTTGGCGCTGACGTAGCAGCCACCGCGGGCCAGCCAGGCGCGGCCCAGCGCACCGCGGTAGCTGGGTTGCAGGGATACCTCGAAGCCGCCGTAGCCGTAGAGCAGGGTAGGCCAGCCGCCGGCTGGCACGTCTGAATCGGGCGCCACCACGAAATAGGGGATCCGGGTGCCGTCGTCGGAGACCGCGAAATGCTGGTCCACGGTGAGCCCGGACGCATCGAAGAAGCTGGGGGCCTGCTTGAGCACGGCAGCCGGACCTTCACCAATGGAGCCGATGGCCAGAGTAGACGGGGTCAGGAAACCGTCGACGTCAACCAGGTACTCGTCGTCGACATGCGAATCGGTGCCGTGCGCGCTCGCGCTGGACAGCGGTGGTGTGCCGGTCAGCGGCTCGGCGCGCCAGTCGTCGGCCGGTGTCAGCACCGACAGGTGGCTGACCACGTCGCGCATCACGTCAAGGACCAGGTGGTGGCGGGTCCAGCTGTAGCTCGACAGTGAGGTGCGCTCGTCGGGGGTGAACAGCATCCGCATGCCTGCGCCATCGGCGCCCCGAGCCATGAACTCGTCGAAGTCGGTCACCAACAGGCAACCCGCGGGGTAGGTCTGGCCGATCGTCCAGTCGCTGCGCAGCTCGATCAGCAGCCACTGCCGGTGCGCGCCGATGATCGCGTCGTCCGGGACCTCGATGCGGCGCAGCTCCTGGCCGCAGCGCTGGTACCACTCGCAGCGGTAGAACTCCAGCGCGCGCCGGACGAAGTCGCGTTCGAAGCCCTCGGTGTCGTCGTGGTAGGCGGACACGCTGACATCGTCGGGTTTGCCCTCGTACACCAGTTCCGCCTCGGTCAGCGGCGTGCCGCGCCGCCATCGCCGGACGGTGCGCGGGTAGCCGCTGGTGGTGAGGGTTCCCGGGCCGAAGTCGGTGGCGACGTAGATATGGTCGGCGTCGATCCAGTCGACCACGGATTTCGCCTCGGGCAGCACGAATCCGTCGGGGATGAACTCGCGGCGCTCGATGTCGAACTCCCGCACCACCGAGGCGTCCGCACCACCCCGCGACAGCGAGATCAGCGCCCGCCGGTAGTCCGGTCGCAGGCACTGCGCGCCGTGGTACACCCAGTTCTCGTTCTCGTCGCGGGCCAGCGCGTCGATGTCGAGCAGGATCTCCCAGTCCGGCGTCTCCTTGCGGTACTCGGCGAGCGTGGTGCGCCGCCACAGGCCCCTGGGGTGCTCGCGGTCACGCCAGAAGTTGTACCGGTACTCGCCACGCCGGGTGATGTACGGGATGCGCTCGGTCGAGTCGAGCACCTCCCGGATCTCGGCTCGCAGCGCCTCGAACCGGGTTCCGCCGGTCAGCTCCGCAACAGTCTCGGCGTTGCGCTCCCGCACCCACGACAAGGCTCGCTCGCCGGTCACGTCCTCGAGCCACCGGTACGGATCATCCACGCTCATGGCGCCAGTCTGCTGCACGCCCGGCATCCCCGCGCTCCACGCCCACCCCCGACATGGAGACATATCGGGCTTACGGCGGCGCCTTTGACCCCGATATGTCTCCATATCGGGTCTACGCGGGCGTACGCGGGCGCGTCAGGGAGCGGGCACGCCGGTGAGTCGGATGCCGGCGTGGGTGCGGTAGCGGCGATTGACCGCGATCAGGTTGGCGGTCAGTGCCTCCACCTGGCCGGCGTTGCGCAGCCGGCCGCCGTACACGCCGCGCACCCCCGGGATCGCGTCGGCCAGCGCCCGCACCTGGTCCACGGCCGCTCGATCATCACCCAGCACCAACACGTCACAGTCCACCTCGGTGATCGACAGGTCAGCCAGCGTCACCGCCGAGATGTGGTGAAACGCGGCGATCACCCGCGAGTCGGGCAGCAGCGCGGCAGCCCGCTGCGCGGCGCTGCCTTCCGCAATCTCCAGCGGGTACGGTCCGCGCTCGTCGAAGCCCAGCGGGTTGACGCAGTCGACGACGATCTTGCCGGCGAGCGGTTCCCGCAGCGCCGCGAGCAGGGTGTCGTGCCCGTCCCACGGCACCGCGACCAGCACGATGTTCGCTCGTGCCGCGCACCCGACGTTATCGGTCCCGATGATCACATCGGCGCCCAGACCGGCCCGCTGCGCCAACTCGCCGGCCGCCTTGATGGCCCGCCCGGCGTCCCTGGACCCGATCACCACCGGCAAGCCGGCCGCGGCCCAGCGCACAGCAAGACCTTCACCCTGCGGCCCGGTACCGCCCAGCACGCCGATGGTCGGTAGCGGGCCCTGGGCCACGACGCCAGGGTACTGACTCACGAGCCCTCGACAGCCGCCTGGTAGAGGTCACGCTTGGAGACGCCGTGGGCGTTGGCTACTGCAGTGACGGCATCCTTGAGTCGCTGCCCCGCGGCCACCCGCTCGTTCACCTCGTCGACGAGGTCAGCCACATCCGGCGGACCGGACGGCAGCGCACCCGCCAGCACCACGGTGATCTCACCTCGCACCCCCCCGGCTGCCCATTCGGCGAGCGAAGCCAGCCCACCACGGCGGATCTCCTCGTAGGGCTTGGTGAGCTCCCGGCACACCGCCGCGCAACGGTCGGCACCGAGGACCTCCGCGGCCTGGGCCAGCGTCGCGGCCAACCGGTGCGGTGACTCGAAAAACACGCAGGTGCGCTGCTCCCCGGCCAGACCGGCCAACCACCGACGGCGGGCAACGTCCCGGCGCGGCGGGAAGCCTTCGAAGCAGAACCGGTCGCAGGGCAGCCCCGACACGGCCAGCGCGGTGGTCACCGCAGAAGGGCCGGGCAGGCAGGTCACCCGCAGCCCCTCCTGCACGCACGCAGCCACCAGCCGGAAACCCGGATCGGACACTGCGGGCATCCCGGCGTCGGTCACCACCAACACCGTCGCGCCGCCACGGATCTCGGTCAACAACGCGGGGATGCGGGCCGCCTCCACCGCGTCGTAGTGCGAGACGATCCGGCCGCGCACGGTCACCCGCAACGCCGCGGCCAGCGCCCGCAACCGGCGAGTGTCCTCCGCGGCCACCACATCCGCGCTGCCCAGCGCTGCCACCAAGCGGGGCGAGGCGTCCCGCGAGTCCCCCAGCGGAGTGGCGGCCAGGACCAGCGCCCCACCAGCCGGCGACCCGGAACCAGCCACCAGCCCAACGGAGGCAGTGTGGTCGGGGTTGCCTGACACGTACCCGAGCCTACGATCGGGCCCGTGACGGTGGTCCGGGAGGCGAGTACCGACCCCTACGCGGCGTCGGCAGCGTCGACCGGGCTGGACGGTCGGCTCATGCGGCTGGTACCGCGCCCGCTGACCGACCGGCTGCGTAGCTGGCTGGTCACGCTGAGCCTGACCCTGATCGCCGGCCTGGTCCGGCTGTGGAACCTGGGCCATCCCACTGATCGCGGTACCCCGGTGTTCGACGAGAAGCACTACGCGCCGCAGGCCTGGCAGATGCTGCGCAACGGCGGGGTGGAGGACAACCCGGGTTACGAGCTCGTCGTGCACCCACCGCTAGGCAAGCAGCTCATCGCGCTGGGCGAGGCGGCGATGGGTTATGACAGCTGGGGATGGCGGCTGTCCGCCGCGCTGGCTGGCACGGTCTGCGTGCTGCTGATCGTGCGGATCGTGCGGCGGATGACCCGATCGACCCTGCTGGGCGGTATCGCCGGGGTGCTGCTCATCGCCGACGGGGTCAGCCAGGTGCAGTCCCGCATCGGGATGCTCGACATCTTCCTCGCGATGTTCGTGCTCGCCGCATTCGGCTGCCTGATCGTCGACCGTGAACAGGTGCACCAGCGGCTGGCCACGGTGGTCCGGGAGAAGCGCGTCACCGATCTCGGCCCGCGTTTGGGAGTGCGCTGGTGGCGCTTCGGGGCCGGGGTGCTGCTCGGGCTGGCCTGCGGCACGAAATGGTCCGGGGTGTACTACCTCGTTGCATTCGCCGTGATGAGCCTGGTGTGGGACGCCTGCGCGCGGCGCGCCGCGGGTGTGCACCGGCCCTGGGCCGGCATGCTGGCCCGCGATCTCGGGCCGGTGTCGTGGGCGCTGATGGCGGTGCCCGTCGGCGCCTACCTGGCAACCTGGTGGGCCTGGTTGGGCAGCGAAACCGCAATCGACCGGCACGTGGTGGGCAACCAGATCGGTGTGGGAGGTCCGTTTTCCTTCGTACCGGGGGCGCTGCGGGGGCTGTGGTACTACAGCGCCGCCGTGCTGCGCTTCCACGAGAACCTGATGACGCCCGCCCATCCGCACCCGTGGGAATCCAAGCCGTGGAGCTGGCCGATGGGGCTGCGGCCGATGCTCTACTACTACCAATCCGGCGCCGGTGCCCCCGGCTGCGGCCGGCAGGACTGCGTGGCGACCGTGATGCTCATCGGCACGCCGGCACTGTGGTGGCTTACCCTGCCCGTGCTGGCATGGGCGCTGTGGCGGGCCGCCAGCGGGCCCGACTGGCGCTACGCCGCCGCGCTGACCGGCTACGGCGCCGGCTGGCTGCCCTGGTTCGGCAACATCCACCGCCAGATGTACTTCTTCTACATGACGCCGGCGGCACCGTTTCTGGTGATCGCGGTGACTCTGGTGCTCGGCGAGATTCTCGGCCGGGCCGCCGACGGGACCGAGCGGCGCGGAACCGGACTGCTGGTGATCTCGCTGTACGTCGGGCTGGTGGTGGCGAACTTCGTGTGGCTCTGGCCGATCCTCACCGGTGGCTCGATCACTCCGGAGCACTGGAACGCCGAGCTGTGGCTCCCCTCCTGGCGCTGAAGCTTCTCAGCTCTGCAGGTACAACCCGTCGTCCGAGACCGTGACCTCACGCCCGGCAAGCGATCGCTGCGCGGGGCCGTTCACGACCGAGCCGTCCGCGATGGCGTACTTGCTGCCGTGGCAGGGGCAGTCGATCGTGCCATCAGCGACGTTGTTCACCGTGCACCCCCGGTGGGTGCAGATGGCCGAGAACGCTTTGAACGTTCCGGGCGTCGGCTGGGTCACAACCACCTTGTCGCCGGCGAACACCTTGCCGCCACCGACGGGGATGTCGCTGGTGGACGCCAGCCGTTCACCGGTCGGGGCGGCGGACGCCGAGGTTGTCGGAGGCGGGTGCGAGGCCGGAGGTGCCGGTGCGGGCACCTGCGACGCAGGCGCGGCGCCCTGATCGCGGGCGCTGCTGCAGGCGGCGAGCGCTGCCGACACAGCCAGGATCCCGGAACCGGCCACGACAGCGCGCCGGGTCAACTCAGATCTGGGTCGGGAATCGTGAAACATCATTACTCCTACCAGAACACAGTCCCCGACCGACTGAATACTATCACCGGTAGTGATGGCATAAAGTGATCTTAACTCGG
>DASUVX010000042.1:0-19734 GCA_036378735.1 Pseudonocardiaceae bacterium
TTAGTTAACTGCCAGCGGTCCTAGCTGGGTTTCCTCCCCATTGTGCGTGTGGCGGGATTTCTTCGCCTTTCATGAGGAAGGAGTCGGGGGCGAGGGTGGCGCCGTCGTTGATTGTCACGCCGTAGTGCACGAAGGCTCCGACCCCGAGGGTGCAGCGCGAGCCGATGGTGGTGTGATCCGATTTGAAGGTGCCGTCTTCGAGGGAGTGGCACTGGATGACGGCTCCCGCGTTGAGTGTGCACTCGTCACCGATGGTGACGAGGCTCTTTTCGGCTATGCCGCAGCCGTCGTCGAAGACCTTGCTACCGATCCGAACGCCCAGCAGTCGCCAGATCACGGTTCTCAACGGTGTACCGGCGAAAAAATTCGGCGCGAACATCTTCCACAGGCGTTCGTGCCACCAGAAATAATTATCGTAGATAGAACAGAACTGCGGGTTCAAGGCTCGAAACCCGCTGGCGGCGCGTTCCAGGAGCACGGAGTAGGTGACGGTGACCAGCAGCGTGATGATGGTGGCCAGCGGGATCACTAGCGCGCCGAGCAAGTGGTACAAGTCCAAGGCGATCAGTCCGGCCTGGAAAGTGAGGTAAAATCTGCCCCACTGCGCGAGCAGGTACAAACCTATCGTGACGAGGTTGTGCCTGTTCTTGGCGGCGAGGCGACGGTGGAACTCCGTTCCGTTTTTCAGGTGGTCAAACCGGCGGTCACGCTGGACCGATCGCGGAATCTCAAAGCACGGCGAGCCGAGCAGTCCAACATTTTCCCGCGAGGGTCCATTGATTGGGACCATGGTCTTGGTCCCGAGAAGGCAGTTTTCGCCCACCTTCGCGTTTGGCGGGTAGGCGATGTTATTTCCGAAAAAGCTGTTCGCGCCGATCAGGACCTGGGACATGCTAAACGACGTGCTGGAGACGTTAGTGTTCATCATCGACAGCCCGTCGGAGACCATCGTTCCGGGGGCGACACAGCTCAGGTATGGCGATTCGTGTTTCTGCTCGATACCGAAGTTCGACCCTGTCTGTACGACACCGGAAAGGTTCCATCCGAGCATGCGTAGATAATGCACGATGTAGGAACTGTCACCGAAGATTGTCATGTAAGTTTGCGCATTCGTGACGCGTGAAATCATCCGTTGCGCCCAGTAGTGAAACCCGTACAAGGGATAGACCCGCCCCGTAGTCAAGGCGAGGCTTAATGCGCGTGGAACAGTGAGCACAAACAACATGCCAACCGACAGCCCACCGAAAAACAGCGCCCCCGAGACGGCCAGCGTCTGGAGGTAGAACGTCCCTTGCGCAAGGCTGGCCTGCCCTGGCCCCAAGACCTCAGCCACCACCGGAACCCGGGGAAGGTCCGTGACCAGAACGCTTTGTGCCAGTGACAGGGACACCAGCACGTTTAGCAGTTGCAGGGCACTGAAGCAGATTCTGCGCACCGCGCCGCAGCCGGTCGGGCCAACAGCCCGGTAGTCCACGCCGCATCGCTGGGCAGGGGAGCCGTGCCAACTCTGTCCGGCTGGAATTGCCTGGGCGGAATGAAGACAGGACGCGTGGCCGAGTTGGGCACCATCGCCTAGCGAGGTGTTGATGTCGAGCACCGATGTCTCACCGATGACGACGTTGCGACCGACCGTCACGCTGCCGGTTTGGATCAGTCCGGCGTGAGCCCGGTAGCAGGTGAAGTAGCTGTCCTTGCGGATGACGGTGCCCTCGCCAATGGTCAGCAGATCGGTGCACACGGGCACATTCCGCGAAAAGATCACCACACCCGAACCGATCCGGGCGCCTAGCGCTCTGAGATACAGCACGTATAGCGGGGACCCGGCGAAGAGAACCATGGGGCTAGACCGGATGAGCGTTTTGGCGGTCCAAAAGCGGACATACGGCAAGCTCCAGACGGGGATTTCCTGGGGCTTCCAGCGACCGATGAGTAGCCACTTAGCCACGATCGGCGCCAGGCACAGGCTCATGAAGCCGGCGGCACCCAAGGCCAGCGAGCGAAGATAGGTGTCGGTGAACGTTGCTGCGGCGGAGATCCACTCGAGTGCACCGGTCAGGATGAGTCCCGTGAGATAGAGGTATCCGACGAACAGCAGGATTTGCAGCGTTCCGCACAACAGGTATTGCGATCTGCTGGCGCGCGCTGCAGTCTCGCTGGCCTGCTCGATGCATCGGGTGGCATGGGCAGCGGGGGTTGCGGCCGCTTCCGCAACAGCGGCGGCCAGCGCACGGACCGTCGGGTGCAGGTAGATGTCTTTCATGGACACCGATGGCAGGTTTTCGGTGCGCCTGAGCAGGGCGCAGAAGTGGGCCATGACCAGCGAGTTGGCCCCCAGATCGTCGAAGAAGTGGCTCTCGACCGATACCCGCTCGACACGCATCACCGCTGCGAGGGCGTCGGCGACAAGACACTCGGTGTCGGTCACTGGGCCCGTGTAGTCGTGGCCAGTGGCCAGACTTCGTGGACCTGTTGGAACGGGCAATTGGTGACGGTCGACCTTGTCGCTGGGCAGCGTGGGGATGACAGTGAGCTGTTTGAGGTAAGCCGGGACCATGTAGGGGGGCAGATGGGCGCGTAAGTGCTCGTAGACTCGCTGTTGATCGACTCTGCTGGTGTCGTGGTCCAGGCGGTAGTATCCGACCAGCTCGACGAGTCCAGGCTGTGGCCGGTAGGTGTCCACCACCGCTTGCGCGATTCCGGGCACCTGGGCCAGCACGGACTCTATCTCGGTGAGCTCGATGCGGTAGCCCTGGATCTTGACCTGGGTGTCAGCGCGGCCGCAGTACTCGATCTCACCATTGGTCAGCAGTCGACCAAGATCACCGGTGCGATACAGTCGACTGCCATTCGACGCCAGCCGGTGGCGGATGAATCGGTCAGCGGTCAGCTCGGGGCGGCTGACGTAGCCGCGGGCGACGCCAGGGCCGCCGATGCAGATCTCGCCCACGTCACCAGCTGAGACCGGCTGTAGGTCGTCGTCGAGCAGGACGATTTGATACGTGGGTAGTGGCCTGCCGATCGTGACGGGTCTGTCTGCTCGCAGTTCCCCACATGTCGCGGTCACGGTGGCCTCCGTGGGACCGTAGGTGTTGAGGATTCGCCGCTTCGGGGAACTCCAGCGCTGGACGAGCTCGGCGGGACACGCTTCTCCGCCGACGATCAGACTCCGGACTGTGGGCAGATCCCCGCTCAGGGTCGCCAGCAACGTGGGAACGCAGTAGAACACGGTCACGCCTGTGTCGTTGAGGAATTTGCTCAATTCGAAGCCGAGGCGACGGGAATCGTTGGGCCCCACGACTAAAGTGGCTCCGGCCGCGAAAGTCGGCCAAATCTCCTCGATCGAGAAGTCGAAGGCGATAGTCATGCCTTGGTAGACGCGGTCGCTTTGACGCACGTCGTATACGCGGGGCACCACGTTGATGAAGTTGCAGATGCTTGACTGCGCGACTTCAACCCCCTTCGGTCGACCGCTAGAACCCGACGTGTAGATCACGTAACACAGTGGGTCCCCGTGGTCCCCATCGCGCCCCTCACCGCCCTCGTTGGCTGCAACCCGTGATACCGGGTACGTGGTCAGCGCATCAGCGAGTCTGTCCAGCTCCAGGCGCAAATGGCTAAGGTCGGCCGTCACCGCGGCAAACTCTGCGGACGTGATCACCAGGTCAAGTCCGGAGTCGTCAACGATGTAGGCGATGCGGTCTCGAGGGGACCGAGGATCGATCGGGACAAATGCCGCGCCGGCCTTCAGTATGGCCAGCAGGGACACATACGTGTGTAACGACCGGTGCAGCAGGATACCCACGCGCGAACCAGTTCCGATGCGCAATGCGCGCAACATATGCGCGAGCTGGTTGGCGTGCCGGTCCAATTCCCGGTAGGAAACCCGCTGGTCACCGTCCGCTAGCGCAATCTTGTCCGGAATCCGGTCACAGGTCGCCTCGAAGAAATGCTGAAGGCGTCGAATCCCTTTGTCGCGGACCGGATCGCCCAACGCGGCCGGAGAGACAACGATCTCCTGCTGGCTAGACGACCCCATACTTTCCCTCCCCCGGACCCACGGCCCGCGTGCTCGGCCGCAAACGGCGGCGCTGCTGGTCCTCAGGAGATACGGAGCGGGGTGGCGAGATGACGGAAACATGCGGTTAACAAACGGCAAATCTTCACCCGTTAGAGGTAGGTTAGCCTCGCTTGGTAACACTGAGAGACAGATACACTCCGTCACACCTGATCGAGCCTCGCGATCGGATTCGCTTATCCGCGTACGCCTACCGCCGGCTTACCGAATGCGATCACCTGTCGAGCGCTGCTGACCACGCCCTGTCAGTGCTGACCGGCGGCCAGCCCGACCATTCCCTTAAATGTGGGTTGCATCCGCGTGAATTCGCCCGGCCGGGCTGATCCCGCGTGGCGCTAGGTCTGTAATTAATTGTATGTCCCTCCGGCGGGCACCTGTGGGCCAGGCGTCCGATGACATGCTGCTGGCTGGCTTGGGCGCGGGGGATGCCCAAGCGGCCGTGGCGTTCGTCCGCCGGTTCCAGCCGATGGTGTTTGGGGTGGCGGTTGCCGTTGTCCACGACCACGGCCTTGCTGAAGATATTGCCCAGCAGGCCTTCGAGCGGGCCTGGCGGCATGCTGATCTTTACGATCCGCGACGAGGGTCAGTGCGTACGTGGTTAACCCGCATTGTGCACAACCTGGCGGTGGACGCCGCGCGGATCCGGCGCCCTGCGCCCGTGGACCCGCAGGAGCTGCTGCCGTTGATCACAACCATCACCGACAGCCCGGAGCGGCGGGTGCTGGCCACCGAGGCGACCATGCAGCTGCGAGTCGCACTGACAGCTCTGCCCGCTGAGCAGGCCAGAGCGGTGGTGATGGCCGGGGTGCACGGGCTGAGCACCCAGGAGATCGCCGACGCCGAACACGTGCCCGTGAGCACCGCGAAGTCACGCATCCGCGCTGCCATGGCGAAGCTGCACGCTGCGCTTCCCGGCCTGAGGGCAGACCATGGCTGAGCTGAGCTGTCGGCAGTGCGAGGAACTGGCCGAGGAAATGGCTCTCGGCGCGCTGTCCTGCCACGAGCGTGCCGACGCGCTTGCCCATCTAGAAGTCTGCTCCAGTTGCCAGGACAGGGTGTCCGCGCTGACTGTCACCGCCGACCAGCTGGTTGAGCTGCTGCCGAGCGTGGAACCCCCGGCCGGGTTTGAACAACGAGTAATCAACGCAGTGACATCCCCACCGCTGCGGCGCTCCCAGCGGCGGTGGTTACCCGTTGCTGCTGGACTGGGCGCTGTCGCGCTGGCTACAGGTGGATGGATCGTCAGCCGGTCAACCCACAATCTGATACCAACCCAGGACAACACGCAAACCAGTAACGACGTCCAAGCCAGCGAACGGACCGTCCTGTATGCACCTCTAACCACAGCAGGGCACGACACCGTGGAACACCAGATCGGGCAGGCCTACCTCTACCCTGGCCACCCCGCCTGGATCTATCTCTCCCTCGACACCCCCAACATCACCACTGGGGATACCCTCAAATGTGAGGTGGTGCGCCGGGATGGCTCAACGGTGCCAGTCGGCAGTTTTTCCTTAACCAACGGACGCGGAGCCTGGGGCGGACCCGCGCCGGTCGACCGCGACACCCTGGCCACCGCCAGACTGATCAACCGCACCGGAAACACCCTGGCCAAAGCACGCTTCACCACAGCACGACACACGTCCGGGCAACCAACCCAGCGGCGCCACACCGACCATCACCTACGCGGTCATTCTTAACAGCCCTGGGCCACCGTTGCTCAACTTTGGTCAGCCGTTCGCGTCCGCGTCAGCGCTTCCGACCTCGCTTCCGGCAGTGTGGCTGGCGGTGCCGATGGTGCCAGTGGCGGTGCTGCCCGCACCGGCTTTGTCCGGGTTCGGCGTGCCGGACTGGTTTAGCCACCAGAGCAGGTTGCAGCTCGGCGCGTGGCTGGCTCCGTCGGCGCTTCCCGACCCGCCGCTCGCGCCGCTGTGTTGCCGCCAAGGAAGCCCTGAAAAACACGCTACCCATCAACTAGACGGTGCGCGCGGGCAACAATTCCGCCTCGTAGCAGCCGATTTTGGCATCGCTCATCCATCAAACATGACAATTTCCCCCGAACAGTCACATCAAGGGTCACCGGGGCCGGGTGCTGGCTGATACCGCGGTGCTAATCGCCGACGGCGCTCGGGTGATGTCGAATTTGGCCACGTTGCGTGACCAGAACGAGTTGTACGGGCCGATCGCGTCGGATCCGACACCGTGGCGCACTTTGCATGAGCTCGGCGACCCGCAGCGCCGCAGGATCGCCCGAGCGCGGGCCACCACCCGCGTGCACGTGTGGTGGCTGATCGCCCAACGCCACGGCCAGATCCCGCCCTCGCGCGTGCTGACCGTGATCTGGGCCGCACCATCGTGATTCGGATGGATGCCTCGCTGGTGATCGCCCATTCCGATAAGCAGCTCGCGGCGGGCACCTATAAGGGCACCTCGGGACACCATCCGTTGCAGGCTTGGTGCGACAACACCGTGCGCCACGCGGCGCTTCAGGTTCGAGCGGGGGTGAGATGACTCTGCCTGCCGGTCGTCGCAGCGATGGACGGTCTTTCACCTCCATCCGGTACTACATCAGCGCCTCGTGGCGCAGCGGAAAGTGGTCAGATCCAGATTTGGGCCGCTGTTGACACGCGTTCACCTACGAGGCATCGGTATGGTGTTGCCCACCGTGTCTGCTTCGGTGAGGACGTTGGTTTCGGGGTTGACTCTCACCTGGCTTTATGCCCCAGTGTCGCAGCCATGACCGACATGCCGCGCACAGTGGCGCATCGCTTTGCGCACGCTTTCAACTCTCAGGACGTCGATCGGCTACTTGCTTGTTTCACGACGGACGCGTCGTATCGCGACTTGTTCTACGGCCCGGTTATGGGTCACGAGCAGATCCGCCGGCTGTTCGAGCGGATGTACGTTGAGGGCGAGCACCACCAGTGGACAATGACCACGGTGGTGGAGAGCGAAGGGTGCACGATCGGAGAGTGGATTTTTACTTTCACGGTCAGTGATGCAGTGCCCGCAAGCGCGGGCCGCACCCTGCGTTTCGGTGGTGTCTCGGTCTTCGAGACCAGCGCCGGACTGTGTCGCGCCTACCGCGAGTATTTTGACCGGGCGGCAGCGCTTCTGGCCCTCGGGATCCGACCGAACGCGGTCGCCGGATTGGTCGCCCGGTATCCCTCGGTCGAGGTGAGCGGGAGCGCATCGAGAACGCTTCGGGCATGACGAACCAGCCTGGGCTGATGATCGGTGAGTTCGCCCGCCGCTGTCGGCTCCCTATTTCCACACTGCGCTACTACGACAAGATCGGGTTGCTCACACCAACTGCGATCGATCCCGCCACCGGCTACCGACGCTATGCCATCGACCAGCTCGCCAGCGCTGTGCTGATTTCCCAGCTTCGTGCCGCCGATGTTGCTCCGGACAGCATCGGCCGCATCGTGACCGGTGGGCCGACAGCGTCAGTGGCGTTACTCACCGAACGCCGACGTATTGCCTCCGAGATTGCCCGAGCTCAGAACCGGCTGGCCCAGATCGATCGACTCGTCGCGGGTGGCCGACCAGGAACCTATCGCGTAGACATCGTCGAACTCGCTCCACGCCAGGTCGCCACCCTGCGCTTCACGGTTCCACTCGTCACACTGCAAACGGAAATCACGCGGGCGATCGCGCGCTTGCGCTCGATACTGCGGCACGACGACCATCGGCGCGCCGGTTGCTGGGGCGCTACCTTTCCCCTGGAGCTGGAAGAGCAGGTCAGCGGCTATGTCTTCACGGCAACGCAGAGCCCAGCGACTGGAGATCATCTTGAAACGGCATGGCTACCCGCAATGCCTGCAGCAACCACTGTTCATACCGACAGCGTCGATACTCTGCCCTTTGCCTACCACGCCGCGTTCGCGACCATCGAAACACTCGGTGGTTCACCTTCCGGACCGATAGTCGAGGAATACCCCAGCCTCGACGCTGCCTCTACTGCCGTCACCCAGCGCATCAACGTGCTGGTGCCATTCGAGCCCGAAGACCAGACCACCCA
This sequence comes from Pseudonocardiaceae bacterium, assembly GCA_036378735.1. Taxonomy (GTDB): domain Bacteria; phylum Actinomycetota; class Actinomycetes; order Mycobacteriales; family Pseudonocardiaceae. The sequence goes on from DASUVX010000042.1 coordinate 8,100, forward strand.
AGAGCGCCTGGCTGGTCCGGGCTGATGACCGGCATCACCTGGTCCGCATCGAACACCGCCGCCCGACGCCGGTAGGTGGCACGGTCGAGGTCACCGCGACGCCGCCGCCGGCCGTGGCCGGGGGTCGGCTGACGTTCGTCGTCGCGGGTCGATCGCAGCGGGCAGGTCGTTGCGGCCGGCGAGATCGACCGGGCGATCGTCAACCGCGACCAGTTCGTTGCCATGGCCGACGGACTCGTCCCCTCACCAGGGTGATCGGCAATCAGGTCGACATTAGAGACCGGCGTTGTTGTGCGCGTTGGCAAAACGCCTTGATGCGGCCCACCACCGGGCCGGGTGATCGGTCTGTCGGTCTGTCTGATCGGAACGGTGGCGGCCCGCCAAGCCGCCGGCGCCCAGAGCTGAGCTCCAGCTCTATTAGAAGAGGTGCAGACATGTTCGACGGTTAGCCTTTGCCGCAGTGTTGGCGGCCGGGTTGAGCGGCCAGCGACATAGCTGTGGTGGATGTCGGCCATGTCGTCAACCCCGGCGCCGATGCCCTCCATGAGGAAACTATTACGGCCACGGTGAATGAAGAGCAAACAATCGGCCACGGGTGGGTTACATACACCGGGGAATCGATGGGGTATGTCTACTTCTGTGGCTCAGGGAAACGGCGTGACGACGATGCGCGAGACCGAGCGCAAGTATGAGGCAATTGATGACTTGGAGCTGGTCGATCCGGCCGCATTGCTCGGGTTCGCCACCGGGGCTGGACCGCACGAACAGGACTTGACGGCGACCTACTTCGACACCGCTGACCTGCGCCTGATCCGTGCCGGGATCACGCTGCGGCGTCGGGAGGGCGGGTCTGACGCGGGCTGGCACCTCAAGCTGCCGGCGGGCACCGACAGCCGAGACGAGCTGCGACTACCGCTGGAAGGCTCCCCCCGCCGTCCCCCGACCGAGTTGCTCGCGCTGACCCGGGTGTATACCCGCGGCGCTGCGCTGACCCCGGTCGCTGAGCTGACGACCCGTCGGCGCCGCTGGGTATTCGCCGACGCCGACGGGCAGGCCGTTGCGGAACTCGTCGATGACCACGTGACTGCGCACAGCATGGGCGAGCAGACCACCACCGTGTCCTGGCGGGAGGTGGAGGTCGAAGTCGCCGAGCATGCGCAGCGCAAGTTGTTGGACCGGATTGACCGCCGGCTGCTCAAGGTGGGCGCCCAGCGTGCGGGTTTCTCCTCAAAGCTGGGTCGACTGCTGGCCGACCGGATGCCCCCTGCGGCCGCGACACCCAAGGCAGACCGGGCTCGGTCGGCGGGCGAGGTAGTGCTGGCCTACCTGGGGTCGCAGGTTGAGCAACTACGTCGCTATGACCCGCTGGTAAGACAGGACGCCCCGGATGCGGTGCACCAGATGCGGGTGGCCGCCCGCCGCATGCGTAGCGCGATGCAGGCATTCCGACGAGTCCTGGACCGGGAGGCGACCCGCGAACTCATCACCGAGTTGAAGTGGGTGGCCGGCGAGCTGGGCGGGGCCAGAGACGCGGAGGTGATGGCCCAGCGGTTCGCGGCGATCCTCGCGCAGTTCCCCGACGAGCTCAAACTCGGGCCGATCGAGGCCGCATTGACCCGCTCGTTTGAGCGCCGACAGGTCGACGCTCGCGGCGTCGCGCTCGCCGCTTTGGACAGTGACCGCTACCTCGCCCTGCACGACCGTCTTGACGCGTTGCTAGCCGACCCGCCGCTCACCGCCCGTGCCAGCCGCAAAGCCAAGCGTGAGCTGCCAAAAAGCGTCCGGCGCGCCTACCGGCGCGTTGAGTCGCGGATGGCTGAGGCGGATCGCCAACCCTCGGGCGACAGCCGTGACGAGGCCCTGCACGAAACCCGCAAGGCCGCTAAACGGCTGCGCTATGCCACCGAGACCGTCCAGCCCACGCTGGGCAAGCCGGCCACCCGGTTGCGCAAGCGCCTCAAGGCCGTCCAGGACCTCCTCGGTGAGCACCAGGACACAGCCGTGTCGCGACCCGTGCTGCGCGAGCTCGCCGCACAAGCCCACCTTGAGGGTGGAAACGGCTTCACCTACGGCCTGATGTACGCAACCGAAACCGCCCGCGCCGAACAAGCCGAAAACAGCCTTCCCTCGACATGGCAGCGGATGCGCAAACGCAAAAACACCGCCTGGCTAAACAAATGAGTCCACAAGCGTGGGTCCATAACCGGTGACTGGCACTGTTGCGTCGGGGATCGCCTGGTCGGGCAGGCTGGGCTGGTGCGGCGACGGCTCGCACATCGGGACAGCGGAGCATGAACGCCGAGCCGGCGAGCCTGGCAGGCGTCTCGTAGGGTCTGGCAGTGCTGAAGATGTCTCGATACGCTTTTGGCGCATGGTAGCGGCGCAGCTTCTGGTGCGGTGGTCTGCCGACCGGGGGTGATACCCGCCTCGACGTTGGTTTCCAGCCGCAACCGCCACGGGTGGCAGTGAGCCGCTCGTGGGACCGGACTTGGTCTTGATCGAGCCGGTGAGCTGGACCAGCGGGGAGGCCCGGTGAGCGCTCGCACGGAGTCCGGCGACCGGCAAGCGGCGCGCAGGCAGCCTGACCCGCTGGACGCCCTCGCCGCTGCCAACGTCACGGACACGCGTAGTACCGGTCAGATGGCCCCGGATTCCCGGCTCCGAGGACGCGCGACACGGCTAACGGACCGGCGCCGGGAACGCGACGTGCTCGACAGGCTCCTCGAGGCCGTCCGCGCCGGTGAGAGCCAGGCCCTGGTAGTGCGCGGTGCCCCAGGCGTGGGCAAGACCGTGCTGCTGGACTACCTGGCAGACAGCGCGCGCGGATGCCGGGTGGCCCGCGCGGTGGGTGTGCAGTCGGAGATGGAGCTGGCCTTTGCCGGGCTGCATCAGCTGTGCGCGCCGATATTTGGTCACCTCGATCGGCTGCCGGTGCCGCAGCGCAATGCGCTGCGGACCGTGTTCGGTATCAGCGCCGGGCCGCCGCCGGACCGGTTCCTGGTAGGGCTGGCCGTGCTCAGCCTGCTGTCGGAGGTAGCCGAGGAACGGCCGCTGATCTGCCTGATCGATGACGAGCAGTGGCTCGACCAAGCTTCCGCCCAGGCACTGGGATTTGTGGCGCGGCGGCTGGCTGCCGATCCGGTCGGCCTGGTGTTCGCGGCCCGAATTTCCGGCGACGAGCTGGCCGGGCTGCCGGTGCTCGAAGTTGAGGGGCTGCGGGAGGACTATGCGCGGGCGCTGCTGGATTCCGCACTGGCCGGGCCGCTCGATGCGCGGGTCCGCGATTTGATCATCGCTGAGACGCAGGGTAACCCGCTGGCGCTGCTGGAGCTGCCGAGAGCGCTAACGCCGACCGAGTTGGCAGGAGGATTCGGCCTACCCGGCGCGGAAGCCCTGTCGGGCCGGATCGAGGACAGCTTCCGGCGGCAGCTGGATACCCTGCCGGCCCAGGCCCGAAAGCTGCTGCAGCTAGCGGCGGCCGATCCGTCCGGCGATCCGGTGCTGCTGCGGCGGGCAGCGGGCCGGCTAGGCATCCCGGTCCAGGCGGCGGCCCCCGCGGTGGCGGCGGGCTTGGTGGAGTTCGGCGTCCAGGTGCGGTTTCGGCATCCGCTGGTCCGATCGGCGGCCTACCAGTCGGCATCGGCTCAGGACCGCCAAGAGGTGCACGGCGCGCTGGCGGAGGTCACCGATCCGGTGTCTGATCCTGATCGGCGGGCTTGGCATCGGGCACAGGCCGCGACCGGGCCCGACGAACAAGTCGCGGCCGAGTTGGAGCGCTCGGCCGACCGGGCGCAGGCCCGCGGGGGCCTGGCCGCGGCCGCGGCGTTCCTCGGGCGCGCGGTCCTGCTGACCGTCGACCCAGCACATCACGCGGAACGCGCCCTGGCGGCGGCGCAAGCCAGCCTGCAGGCCGGCGCGTTCGGCAAGGCTCTCGAGCTGCTCGTCCGGGCGGAGGCCGGGCCGCTGGATGAGCTGCAGAGCGCTCGGGTGGACCTGTTGCGCGGGCAGATCGTGTTCGCCTCGGGTCTGGGCAGCGACGCTCCCCCGCTGCTGCTCAAAGCGGCCAGGCGGCTCGAGTCACTCAACCTCGAACTCGCCCGCGAGACCTACCTGAGTGCGTGGATGGCGGCCCTGTTCGCCGGGCGTCTGGCCGGCGCCAGCGATCTGCTGGAGGTCTCCAAGGCGGCTAGGGCCCTTCCCCTGCTGACGCACCCGCCACGCCCGGTCGACCTGGTCCTGGACGGCCTTGCGCTGTTGGTCACGGACGGACCGGCCGCCGCGGCAGCGACGTTGCGGCAAGCAGCCAGCGCCTTTGCCAGCGCGGACATCGCCATCGAAGACGGACTCCGGTGGGGTTGGATGGCTCAGGCAGCCGCCAGCGCTGTGTGGGACGACGACACCTGGCGCGCGCTCCTGGTGCGGCAGGTCCGGCTCGCCCGGGACGCCGGCGCGCTGCACGAGCTGCCCATCGATCTGGGTGCGCTGGGCACCAACGCCGTATGGAGTGGTGATTTTGCGGCGGCGGCTGCTTTGATCGCGGAGGCTGATGCGGTCTGCGAGGCGACCGGGAGTCGCGCCGCCCCGTACGCCGCGATGATGCTCGCGTCCCTTCGCGGCAACGAAGCCGAGGCCACCCCGCTGATCGAGGCCACCATCACCGAGGCCATAGCCGAGGGACAGGCAATCGCGGTGACCTACGCGCATTGGGTTACCGCAATCCTCTACAACGGCCTCGGCCGTTACCCGGAGGCACTCGCGGCCGCCACGCAAGCCAGCGAGGACACACCCGGGCTGTATATCTCGATGTGGGCGTTGCCCGAGCTCATCGAAGCCGCCGCACGCAGCGGAAAGACGCACATTGCTGGCGATGCACTGGCACGGCTGGCGGACATCACCCGGGCCGGTGGGACCGACTTCGGACTGGGCATCGAGGCGCGCTGCCGCGCGCTGCTGAGCCAGCGCGAGATCGCCGAGGGCTGCTACCGCGAGGGGATCGACCGGTTGGGCCGCACCCGGCTCCGGCCGGAGCTGGCCCGCGCCCACCTGCTTTACGGCGAATGGCTGCGCCGGGAGAACCGCCGGGTGGACGCCCGCGCGCAGCTGCGGACCGCCCACGAGATGCTGGACGCGATAGGCATGGAAGCCTTCGCCGAGCGCGCCCGGCGCGAACTGCTGGCCACCGGCGAGACGGTGCGTAAGCGCACGGTCGAGACCCCCAGCACACTCACCGCCCAGGAGACCTCCATCGTCCGGCTCGCGGTGGACGGGCAGACCAACGCAGAGATCGGCGCCCAGCTGTTCCTCAGCGCGCGCACCGTCGAATGGCACCTCCGCAAGGTGTTTACCAAACTCGACATCAGCTCCCGCCGGGAGTTGCGCCGGGCACTGTCCGCCCTCGGGTAACTCGAGCCGACGGGTCGGTAAGGGAGCGTGGGGTCGCGATGCCGTGGTTTCGGGCGCGTGATTAGCTGAAAGTGACGTCGGTGACGTCGATGGCGACCGAGACCGGATCCAGGACCGGGGCGCCATCGGGGTCGCGGACGTAGACCCGGCGCCGGATCGGGACCATGATCCCGTCGAAGTCGCGGTATCCCGACGGGTAGTGCACCGCGGGGCCGCCTCCCAGGATGTCGACGGCGTAGTCCAGGCGCCGCAGCAGCCCGGCGTCGTCGAAGTAGTAGGTCTGCTGCTGCCCGTGCGCCACGACGGTGTCCGGGTAGGTGACCAGCAGGGTGCGCAACATCTGCCCGTCCTCCCGCCACGGCCAGGTCTCCTCGGTGACGAAGTCGCCGCGGGCGAAGATGAATGGCGCGGCGAAGTAGTTCCAGTTCGCCTCGCCGGCGAAGTAGGCCACCTGGAACTCATCCCAGGGCGACTGGCGGGTCGTGCCGGTGAAGACAGCCGCGGGATCACGACGCTCGGCGAGCACGACACCCTCGGCCGTCTCGATAGTCTGCCGGTAGGGCTCCCACGTGCTGTAGCGGCCTGGGTGCGGGAACGGGGATATCGTCAGGCGCTGGTCGCGGGTCTCGCCCTCCAGCACGACCCTGTCCAGCAGGCCTGGCTTGCCTTTGAGGGTCCAGATCGCCCCGGTGATTGAGACCGCCGCGCGGAACCGGGAGATCTGCTCCCAGCGCCGCATGCCGCCATGGCCCTCGATGGCCAGTTTCAGCAGGTCATCCACCAGATCACGCTCCCGACCCGGAGACGACCTGCTCGCCGCCGTCGATGTCGTAAATACCACCCGTGGGTGCCACCGGGACTGGTCTTGGCACCCAGGGTCGCGCGCAGGGTCGGGCGATCGCGCCCGTCAAACACCCTGGCCGGACCCTGGGCCACCCCGCGGCGGCCCCGGATGCCGGGATACTCACTCCACGGAGGCCTGGGCCGGCTCGGCTGCATCTAGGGTCCGGGCATGGAACCGGACAGGTTGGCCCGGCGGGTCTGGGCGCTGTTCACGCGCTACCGCGCGAGCCTGGTAGCGATCGTGGTGGCGGTGCTGGTATCTATGATCCACCCATGAACACCGACTACGACGTCATCGTCGTGGGCGCCGGCTCGCCAGGTGAGCACTGTGCCGGCGAGCTGGCCGACGGCGGCCTGCAGGTGGCGGTGGTCGAGCGGGAGCTGGCCGGGGGCGAGTGCTCCTACTGGGCGTGTATCCCGTCGAAGACGCTGCTGCGGCCCGGCGAGGCGGTACAGGCCGCGCGGGACGTGGGGGCCAGCGCCGAGGTCGACGCCAAGGCGGCGCTGGCCTACCGGGACTTCATGGTCTCGAACTACTCCGACGACGGCCAGCAGGCGTGGCTGGCGGGCAAGGGCATCGACCTGATCCGCGGCACCGGTCGGCTGGCCGGGCCGGGTGTGGTCGAGGTCGGCGGCAGGCGCTACACCGCGGCACACGTGGTGCTGGCGACCGGCTCGGATCCGGTCGTGCCGCCCGTGCCGGGCCTGCGCGAGTTGGACGGCATCTGGACCAACCGCGAGGTGACCGGCATGAAGGCCGTCCCGCGCCGCCTGCTGATACTCGGTGGTGGCCCGGTCGGCACCGAGATGGCCCAGGCCGTGCGCCGCCTGGGGGGCGAGGTAACTCTCGTTGAGGGCGCGGGGCATGTGCTGGCCCGCGAGCCTGCGCCGCTCGGCGAGGCGCTCGGCGAGGCGCTGGGCCGCGACGGCATCGAGTTGCTGCTCGGCCTGCACGTGGCCGGTGCCCGGCGCGACGGCGAGGACTACGTCCTGGTCCTCGATGACGGTCGCGAGCTGCGCGGCGACCGGCTGCTGGTCGCCACCGGGCGGCGCCCGCGAGTGGCCGGGCTCGGCCTGGAGACGGCCGGCGCCACGTTCGACGAGCACGGCGTCCGGACGGACGCGCGCCTGCGGGCCGGCGAGCGGCTGTGGGCCATCGGCGACGTCACCGGGGTGCGGCTGCTGACCCACGTCGGCAAGTACCAGGGCGAGGTCGTCGCCGCGAACATCCTCGGTGAGCCCCGCGAGGCCAGCTACGAGGCCGTGCCGGACGTGGTCTACACAGATCCGCAAGCGGCCGCGGTCGGCGCCACCGAGGCCCGGTTCAGCGCGACCGCCCGGGTATCCGAGGTGGCCAAGACGGCCACCTACACGCACACCTACGCTGAGTCCAACGGGTTCCTGACCCTGCTGTCCGACGGCGAGCGGCTGACCGGCGCCTACGCGCTCGGCCCCGAAGCCGGCGAGTGGTTGCAGCAGGCCACGCTGGCCATCCGCGCCCGCGTGCCGCTCGACGTGCTGCGCGACGTCATCCAGCCGTTCCCCACCTTCTCGGAGATCTACGTCGACGCGCTGAAGGCGCTGCGCGGCGAGATCACCGCAGCCCACCAGCCGGCAACGGAGAAGCCGTGATCCGGCATCAGCCGACAGCGGTCAAGATGCCGTTGCGGGCGCCGATGATCAGCGCCCCGTCTGCGGACAGCGCTGGATAACAATCAATCGGGGCATGTAGGTCGAGATCGAAGAGGAGCGTGCCGCCAGAGTCGACGCCGAAGACATGGCCGTCCTGGCTGGCGAAGTAGAGGCGATAGGTTCGATCTACCACGGTCGAGCTCCATATCTGCCCCGGCCCTACCCGGTAGGTGGCGGCCTCGGTGCCGTTGCCGATGTCGAAGACATGCACTCGACCGGCGTGATCGCCCACGTAGGCCAGCCTGCTGGCGGTGACGGCGGGTGAGGAGTACGTGATGATTCGCGGCGCATTCCATGCCGGCCTGCCGTCTCGGTGGTAGGCCCACTCACGGCCACCATTGGTCCCTAGCAGCGCGGTACCGTCGGCAGCAAGTCCTGCCGAGACCTCGGTGATGCCGTCGTGCGGATCAGCTCGCCACGCCACGGTGCCGGTACCACCACGGTCGTCGATCGCGACCAGCGCGGTGTCAGCGGTGGTGTAGAGGCGCCCCGTTCCGTCGGTGACCACAGATCCGTAGGAAATCGAGCCGACGTGAACAGTCCACACTAGGCGGTGACCGCCGGCGCCCGTGACGTCCAGCGCGCTGACCGCTCCGGATAAGTCTCCAACGTAGATCCGGTGCCCATCGGCACTGGCTGGGGAGGTCGGCTGGCCGGGTAGCGGCTGTGACCACAGTGGCCTACCGGTGGGCGATAACGCGACGAGTTCGGCTCCTGGGGTCGGCCACAACACAGTGCCGTCGGGCAGGACGAGCGGGGAGATGGACAGGTCGCCGTGGTCGGTGTGGCCCGAGTCGTAGGTCCACCGGTCGGTCCCGGTCGCCGCGTCAAGGGCGTGCAGCACCCCGCCGTTGGAGGCCGCGTAGATGGTGCCGTCCTGGCCGATCACCGGTCCTGCGGTGACCGCGCCCTCCAACTTCCGGCGCCAGCGCGCGGTACCTATCTTCGGGCCGGTGGCAGTCGACGCCCCGCTGTGGCGTGAGTCGTGCAGCGCCGCGGGCCACGGTGTCCAACTCGCCGACCCCGGTGCTGTGGAGGGCACAGTGACCAGCGGCTTCTCTGCTACCTGACGGCTACTGCTGGGACCGGCGGCACAAGCAGCGGCGAGCACACAGCTCAATACCGTCAACGACCTGTTACTGAGCTGCGCACGCCGGGAAGTCACGATTTGGACGCGGTCCCGGCGGCGAGCTGCCGGTCAACCGTGGCTGCTGCGGTCATGATGACCTCAGTAACAACCTCTGGCTGGGAAACCATGATCACGTGCGAGCCGTCAGCCTCGGTAATCGTGGCTCCGGCGCGCTCGGCCATGGCGCGGATCACGTCCGTGCCGGCCGCCTTGTCGCCGGTGGCCACCACGGCCCACGCCGGCAAGGCCTTCCAGGCGGGCGGGCCCGACGGCTCGGAAAACGCCAAGTCTGCAACCGGGCGCTGAGTTGCAGCCACCACGGCGATCTGCTCAGCCGGGACGTCGGCGGCGAACGCGTCGTGAAACTTCGCCGGGTCGATCGTGAACTCGACGGCCGTCTGCGCGCCGTCTCCGAGTGGATACTGGAGCGGGACGAGCGCCGTCGTCAGGACGCTGTCCTTGGAGCCACTGACCACCTCGATCAGACGCTCGCCTTGTTCCGGGGCAAAGGCGGCAACGAAGACCAGGCCGACGACGTTGGCGGCGTCGGACGCGGCGTTGGAGATCACCGCACCTCCGTAGGAGTGGCCGACCGCGAGGACCGGCCCGGGAATCTGCTTGAGGAAGCTGGCGAGATAGGCGGAGTCGATAGAGATGCCGCGCAGCGGGTTCGCGGGCGCCGTCACCTGCAGGCCGGCGGCCTGCAGGCGCACCACCACGCCGCTCCAGCTCGACGCGTCTGCGAACGCGCCGTGGACGAGCACGACGGTGAGAGGGGCAGTGTCGGAGGTTGTCTGTGGCATGAGAGCTCCTTGGTTGGTCAGGTGTCGACGTCGATGACAGCCTTGGCGAAAGCTTCCGAGGCTTCCTGAGGAAGGTTGTGCCCGATGCCGCCCTCGATGGTCCGGTGCGAATACCTGCCGGAGAATTTCCCGGCATAGGTACTCGGGTCCGGATGCGGGGCGCCATTGGCGTCACCTTCGAGGGTGATTGTCGGCACGGTGATCATCGGCGCTTCGGCGAGCCGCTTTTCCAGATCGTCGTATTGCGCCTCGCCTTCGGCTATTCCAAGCCGCCAGCGGTAGTTGTGAATCACGATCTCGACGTGATCTGGGTTGTCAAACGACACCGCGCTGCGATCGAACGCGGCGTCGGCGAAGTTCCACTTCGGCGAAGCGGTCCGCCAAATGAGCTTGGCGAAGTCGCGCCGGTTTTTGTGGTAACCGACCCGGCCGCGTTCAGTGGCAAAATAGTACTGGTACCACCATTGAAGCTCAGCCTCTGGCGACAACGGGACCTTGCCGGCTTCCTGGCTCCCAATCAGATACCCGCTGACGGAGACCAGCGCCGTGCAGCGTTGCGGCCACAGCGCCGCGACGATGCCGGCCGTCCGGGCTCCCCAGTCGAAGCCGGCGACGATTGCCTTGTCGATCTCGAGGGCGTCCATCAAGGCGATGGTGTCGACCGCCAGGACCGACTGCTGGCCGTTGCGCAACGTGTCGTCTGAAAGAAACCGCGTCATGCCGTAACCCCGCAGATACGGCACGATCACCCGGTAGCCTTTCGCTGCCAGCAACGGCACAACATCGACATAGCTGTGGATGTCGTATGGCCAGCCGTGCAGGAGAATCACGGCGCGGCCGTCGGCAGGGCCTGCTTCGGCGTAGCCAACAGCCAGCAGGCCGGCATCGATCTTCTTAAGCGTGCCAAACCACGCGGTCTCAGCCTGGGTCGTGTCGATAGCTGCGTCGTTGGTCAGGCTGCTTGCCTGGTTAGCCATCGGCGCTCCTTGGCGAAGATCTGGTGCTGGCAGCAGGGTCGCGCTGCGGGCGGCCCGTCGAGCCCGTGGAAGACCCTGGTCCGTGCCCTGGTCCCGGCCGTTGCGGACGACACGGCAGACGGCGCGCGCGCCAGTTTGGCGTCCTGGCCGTGAGTTGTCGGCCTCCCGCCTATCCAACACACCCCGTCGATGCCCGCAAGGTCACGCCTGCGCGCAAGCGGCTCGGAAGCGAGCCTTGTAGGACTCAAAGTCCCACTTGTCGAGGAAGGCGGCGGTCTCGCTGCGGCCGTGTTCGTACAGCGCGTCCTGCCCGGCGTCGTCGATGTCGAACTCAAGGATGCCGACGCTGGTGGTGTCGATCTCGATGGTGCGCGCCCTCACCCACGGTTTGGCCAGGTAGCCCTGGTCGCGGCCGACGGCCATGGTGGTGACCAGCGACTCGACGAAGCGCGGGAATCCGCGCCGCCGCAGCGCACCCAGTAGGGGAAAGAGCTGGATGTTGGCTGCCGGCAGGCGCGGCAGGAGTGTGACGCCGAAAGTGGGCCATCGCGGCTGGTGGCCGTCCGTGCGATCGAACACCTCGATGGGGTAGTTGGACACAACGCCCCCGTCAACGAGCGTCGAGCTCTCCCCGTTCGCATGCCGCAGCGTGACCGGCTCGAAGAAGATCGGAATAGAGATCGATGCCCTGACCGCATCAACCACCAGCTGCTCGTCGGGATCGAGCCCGTACTGACGGTAGTCCCACGGTAACCGGATCAGTTCTCCGCGCGTGATGTCGGCTGTCA
>DASUVX010000043.1:0-10799 GCA_036378735.1 Pseudonocardiaceae bacterium
ACCAGCACCATGAAAAACAACGTGCGATAGACGAACTGGGAGCCGGCGGAGGAATAGGTGGCGATCCCCGCGGCGTCGTTGCCGGCGTTGGCCGCGATCAGCCCCGGCCCCGCGATGGCCAGGTAAGCGAACAGCGGGCCGTGGCGCAGCCGCTGCCACAACCGCCGCCACGGCCGCTGCGGTGGGCCATCACCGGAGGTCAGGTTAAGCCGAGGCCTGGTCGGCTTGATGAGGGTGCCGGCCGGCCCGGCCGGTGCACAGTGATCGGGGTCAGGGTGGTTCATCGCAGCAGCCTGGGGAAGTGCAGGCGCCCGGTGTCGGGGGTCAGGGCGTCGAGGACGTCATCGGCCAGGATGCGACCCAGCGGGCGATGATCCTCATCGACCACCAGCAGCGAGGAGCGCCGGGATTCGATCAGCGCCGCGGCCACCTCGCCCACGTTGGCCTGCGGTCCGACCACCACGGGGGCGGTAGGGGTGTCCGCGCCCAGCAGTGCACCCAGGCGCTGCTCACCAGTAGCGATAAGTAGGTCGAACAGTGGGACGTCGGCGAGCACTCGGCGGTGGGCATCGCACACGGCCACTGCGTCGATTTCGCTGCGGTGCTCGGCCTGGTCGGCCAGGCGGGCTCGGACGTCGCCGACGGTGTCGGCTTCGCTGGCCGTGACCAGCAAGGGGGTCATGAACCCGCCGGCCCGGTCTTCCGGGTAGGCCAGCAGCGCGGCCAGCCGTTGGCGGATGGGCGGTGGCATCCGTGCCAGCAACTCCTCACGTTCCGGCCCGCTTAAATCGCGTAGCGCGTCGACGGCTTCGTCGGGTTCCATGGCCGCGACCAACTCGGCGGCCCGCTCGGTCGGCGATTCCCGCAGCAGTCCCTCCAGCTCGTCGGGATCCATCTCCTCCAGGGCATCGGCTGCGGCCGGACGCTCCAGGCTGGCCAGCAGCTCCTGGCGACCGGGCCGGCCCAGGTCCTCTAACAGGTCGGCCAGTTCGCCCGGGCGCAGCCGGCGCAGCGCCTCGTGCCGGGCGCGTAGCCGCACCGTCGAGGGCGCCTGGGTGGACTGCTCACCGAAGGGCGCTACCGCGTCCCAGTCGATTACCTTGTCCGGAGTGGGGCGTGCGCGCAGCCGCTTGGGACCCAGCCGCCGCAGCAGCGACTGCACGCTGACGTCCACACCCACCAGACGGATCTGGCCGGTGACCGGGGCCAGGTACAGATCCGCCGCCCGGATCACCTGCACCCCATCCACGTCCACCAACTGGTGATCCAGCACGTCCCGGGCCAGCAACACCTCGCCGGGTCGCCGGACAAAGTCCCGCAGGTCCAGCCGCGCTGTCCGTAGCCTGATCTTGCGGTGCTCCACCGCCTCGATCGTCGAGGCGTCCAGAAACGCGCGTCGACGACCCACCCGCACCACCAGCCCGGTCACCGGTGGATACCGCTCCTCGCCATAGAGCCGAGCCACCACATCCACCACCCGGCCGATCGCCTGACCGGCCTGATTAAGCACCGGCTCACCAAGCAATCCAGCCACAGACACGATCGCCTGGCGCACCGCCCGCGTCGCAGTCGCCCGTTGCGAGTCGATCGCACGGCGCAGCGTCTCCGCGGTGGGTAGCGGCAGGCGCGGCAGTGATCGGCCAATACTGGGCATGGTGACCTCCCTGGGGAAGCCCGCCCAGCGGGCCGCTACTGCGGCGTGGTCACCGGACGGGACACCGGAATGCGCAACAGCTGCGGCGCGGCGGAAATCCCCCAGATCCAGACCATCGCGGCCGCGCCGCTAGGACTAGGAGACTCGCCCTGCACGGCGCCCCACCTCCTCCTGCCCGCGGTCCCCAGCCCACGACGCCTCAGACAACACCGATCGGCCTGACGTGCAAAACCCTACCCGCCCACCCGATACGGTGGTCACGTCTGTGGCGATATTCGGTGCCAGTAGTGCGCACCGACATCGGCGTCGGTCCACCCCGCAAACCGGCCCAACCCCGGCTCGTGACCAGCAGCAACGCGGTAACGGCGCCGACGTCTGTCCCGGGTGTCTGCTCGACCTTGTTACCGTCGACGGTGCGAAGGACAACTCCACGCTCGGCGCCCCTCGGTGGCGGCGAACAGGTCACCAGGGGCAGACGATAGGTGGTCAGCATCACGTGAGGCACATGGCGGTGTTCTGGTTGACTGGGTCAGCGCTTCGCCGCAGCAACCGGCGGGGCAGCGCCGGTGGCCAATCGTTGACATCCGGCGGTGACGCGGACGGCGGGGGGCAAATGCGTGGTTGGCGTCCCCGGTGGCGTGGGATATACCGATGCGGGCGTTGAGCCCGGCCCGGGCGGTGTCGGTCTGGTCCCTCGTGCTGCTGATCATCGTTGTGCTTACCGCTGGATGCGCCTCCCCGGGCCCGGGTCCGCGGCGCCCTGGACCATGCCGTCCTGGTCCCCGTGTGGCGGCTCGGCCCCGACCTTCCCTTCCGGGGCCGGGCCGCCACCTTCGCAGTTGTCTGGGCGAACACTTCCCAGTTCACCTTTGTGCCCTCATGCCGCGGCGGCCCACGCGTGACTCGCTTCAGCGTCTGCCGGCAGACGCTGAACCGCCGGTCGGGTGGCCTGCGGGCCGGCACGAGCTCATCTGCCGGCTGTCGCGTTTCCGGCGCCGGCATCGGCATAAATTGGTAGGCGGACGGGCCAGGTTGAGCGCGGCCCGTCCGCCTCTGCTTTGCGCCCGCATGTGCGGGGCGTCCAGCCATTTGCTGTTGGCAGGACCGAGCCGGCACACCGCCGGCGACCGACTAGCCCGGAATGCCCTGGGCAAATAGTTTTGAAGCCGTCTGCGTACGCCTACCAAGGTTCGAATTTTGATGACCCGCCAGGCAGCACCAACGGCCCCTGGCCAGCACGGTAGCGCGCCTCCCAGCCGAGACCCCTTCCCATGCTTGGAAAACGATCTGCCGCGACCTCGGCCGACCAGCACCTTGCCACCGACCTGAACGCCGACCAGCCATATTGGGTTTCTCCCCGAAGACCTCGCGCCTGGTAACCGGCCTCCCGGAGATTTACGACCGCATCAGGAAGTCAAAACTCGAAGTAATGCTTGGGGACGGCCGCACCCTTAAGAAAACGAACCTGACATACGGGGCCATAATTTCGCTAGCGGAGTACGAGGTTGACTAGCGGTCCCAGGCTCCCCGCCTTCGTTTGGTCACAGTTCGGTGTCGGTGGGTAACGATCCCAGACCGATAGGCGCAGCGAAGCGGCCTCGACCTGGTTTCAGGGACCAGGCCGAGGCCTTGATCCAGCACCTGATTAGGACGGAGTGGACCTGTGACACAGTCAACCATTAGCCCCGCCAGCCCCGCGCCGGTCGCACCCCGCAATGGCTTCGGCGTGACGGCCCTCGTGTTGGGCATCGTCGGCGCTGTGTTCTCGTGGATTCCGGTGCTCGGCCTAATCCTCGCCGTGCTCGCCGTGGTGTTCGGCGCCCTGGGCTACGCCCGAGCTCGCAAGGGACAGGCGACCAATTCGGGCATGGCGATCGCCGGTCTGGTGCTGGGCATCATCGCTTTCGTGATCCAGATCGTCATCCTTGCGGCAATGAGCAGCGCCGCTAACCAGGTCAGCAAGGATCTCCACAATCTGCCGGCGCCGTTCCCGCCGAGCGCTGCCGCTCCCGCGCAGCCAGTGCAGTCCGGCCCGTTGACCAGCTTCGGCGACGGCACGTATGCAGTGGGCAAGGAGGTCCTGCCCGGCTCCTACAAGACATCGGGCTCGACTATTAATGGCTTGCCGTGCTACTGGGGCCGGTTGAAAGACACCAGCGGCAAACTTTGGCGCGATCATCGCCAACGGAAACCCGACCGGCCCGACCACGGTGACGATCAGCCCCAGCGACGGCGCGTTCCAGACCACCGGGTGCAACACGTGGCAGAAGGTGGGCTGACGCTCCCTTCCTCTCCGAGGGCCCCAGCCGCACCGAACGGGTGGGGCCCTGCTTTGCGCTCTGACGCCACGGAGAGGAGCAGGGACGCGTCCGCTGACCTCCCCACCGAACTTTGGTGATCTCATCTTTGGTCTCATCCGTCTACGTTCGCCTGCGTTCATTGGTATTCGCATCAATGCCGCCACGCAGGTCGCGGACGTTAACGGTATTTGGCGAACTGTTGTCCTAACTCCTGAAAATCGGAAGGTCGGAGCCCTGTCCTGCCTTGCAGGCCTGTCAGCCAGCAGCTGGACGCCCACGACGAGCGACGGGCGCGGCGGTCGACGGGCGAGGAGACGGGCAAGTCGGTGCGGTGACCGACGTGGTGGTCAGTTGAATAGGTGATTGATGAGATCATCGCCGATGCCGAACCCGGCTCCGGCGGCGATGGCCCGGCCGAAGCCGCCGCTCAGAAAACGCTGCATCATCCCGCCCCCACTCGGGTAGCCGGGCTGCTGGTCCTGCGGCGGTGCTGGCTGGTAGGGCACTTGCGTGTAGGGCGTTTGCGGGTAGGGCACTTGTTGGTAGGGCCCTTGCAGGTAGCCCGATGCGGGCGGGGGTTGCAGCTGGGTAGCCGCGAACCCGTGGATGGCTTGCAGTAAAGCAGTGACCTGGTCCTGCTCCTCTTTAATGCCCAGGGCGATCTCCTTTAAGTCCAACATCCACTCCCGGGCGTTTTGGTCACCCGCCTGCCCGGCCGCTTGAAGCTTCTGGACCAATGCCGTGAGTGCTTGAATGGTCTGCTGACTTTGGCTTTGCAACTGGTTGTAGTTCCGGTCGATTGTCTCGACATCCATCACAGTTCACCTTTCAAACCAGTCCATCCGCCGAGGTCAACACCAGGGCCCACGGAGCCCGACAGGTGCGTGCGTGACCTCGCGTGCGCAGCAGCATCCCAGTGAGCTCCAGCGGTCGGTGGCGGGTTGTCCGACCGCTACGGCGCGGTCAGTGTCGCACTCGTGATCACGGTCGATCCGTGGGTCGCCAGGGTCACCTGTCCGCAGGCAAACGACGGGATGCCCCGCGACTCCCTACGCGCAAGGATCTTTCACGTCCAGTACCACGCCACCACGACTTCCGCGGCGCCACCGCACGATCGGGGCGCTAGGGCGTGTATAGGGCGCGAACAGCCGTGAACACCCGGACACGACCGGACGGCGCCGGACGTAACGAAGATCAGCCCCCGACCTTGGTCCGGTGCTGGTCACGGGCCGTTTGTACGGTGTGGCGGGTCAAGGATTCGAACCTTGGAAGGCATCAGCCGACGGATTTACAGTCCGCTGCCGTGCTGCGCCTAGTAGACGCGCCACTCAACTACCCTCTCTGCGCGCCTACCGTCTGACCCTGCATGCGCCAGACCGCGGACATTTGGCGTTGGGCCGATGAACAGGTTGATCTCGGACCCGACCTATCGTCGGCGACCGACTGCAAATCCGAGCAGCGCGCCGCCGACGACCAGCACAATGATCACGATCAGAATGAATTTACCGATACCGGCGACAAAACCTCGGGCCTCAAGCTCGGCGGCGAGCAGGCCGACTTGGGTCGCAGCGAAGGTCATGACTACCGATGGTAAGGCTTCGCGCACCGCCGCGCCGCCCAAAGCCTGGGCGTGTCGTTGCGGACGCACATCCATAGTCACCGCATCAACCGCATGGGAGATGAAATTTGGTCCGCTGGTGACCTCTGGCTGCCAAGACGGCGGCTACCATGCCGAGGGCACCGCGGTCTGTACCTTTGCCCAGCGGGGATCCTCGGCAGCGCATCTACCGTACGTCGGCAGACAACGCTGGCCGTCAGGCCTCAGTACGGGATGCGCGGGCGGCGCTCGCGGTGCCCACCGGGGCAGAGTTTTTGATGCTGAGGGCACTATCGCCAAGCATTACCAATAATGCCGTCGGCCCATGACCGGACGCCCGACAGATCCAAGCAGCACCAAAATCACCCCCACCACGACCAAGATGATCCCGAGCGTCCACAGAATATGGATCCCGAGCAGGAACCCCACCACCAGCAACACAATGCCAAGGACGATCACGATGCCTCCCGGGACTCCAGGGGATGGGCCTCGATCAACAATAGAACACACTCGCCGAGTTCCGAAGCGTCACGATCTTGCATCAGCAGTCCCGTCGACGAGATCCCGCGTCATCGGCCACGTTGTCCCCGTTGACGTTGGTCGATGCTTTGCGAAGCTGCGCGAGGTAGTCAGCGTCGGCGTAGAGCTGAGCGGCGAGAGCCGGATCGTCTGCGGCATGGTGGTCAGCGACCTCGCGCAGCTTTGCCTCGTCACGGCGGGTGGTCATTGGTTGCCTCAATCCTGTGGGGGGACGGATCGATGGGACACCGGCGTCGGGGTCGGGGCGCTGCGCGGCAGGCGTGCCAGCAGCGCGGCGGCGCTGACCCAGGCCAGTCCCAGTGCCACGCCGGCGGCAACGTCACTGGGATAGTGCACACCCAGCAGCACGCGGGATACCGCCACGGCGCCGACCAGCAACGCTGCGCCAGTCACCAGCACCAGCCGCGCCCACCGCGCCACCCCGGCCACCCCCAGCAGCGCCAGCGCCCCGTACACCGCAGCCGAGCCGCCCGCATGCCCGGACGGAAAACTGTAGCCCGAGGCGTGCGCGACCGGGTCGACCAGAGCGGGTCGCGGCCGGGCCACGAACGCCTTGACCGCTGACTCGCAGACCAGCTCACCCACGCGAGCTGCCGCTATCACCACGGCGGCCCGCCACCACCTCAAGACCAGCAGCAGCACTACCACGACGGCAGCGACCGCGTCGACTACCACCGGGCTGCCGGTCGCCGTGGCGGTCTTCGCGGCAGTCAGCAGCCAGGGCTGGGTGAGCACATCGCGGTGCGCCGCGGTCTCGGCAGCCTGGTCACCGGCCCACAACACGGGCCAGTGGCTGGCCACCAGGCCGGCCACCATCGCGAACACGACGACACAGCTGGTCGTGCTCCCACCCAGGAGGCGCGGGGGACATTTCAGGGGCTGCACTGGCCGCACGGATCCCATGATCGAATCCTCGCGCATCACCACCCGAAGCACCAATCGTGCTTGACGAGCTCGGCGTCCTTGACCACCGGAGACCTGTTGTCGCCATCCCCCGTCGGGTCCGAGCGGGCGTTTAAGGGAGGACGTGGAGATCCTTGCCGAGCTGGTACCAGTCGGTGGCGATGCGCTGCTGCGCCTCCGGCAACGTGATCTTCCCCAGGCAGACGGTGTCGTGCGCGGCGCCTTCTACGGTGTCTTTCTCATTCGGTGACGCATGCGGCTGCGGCCAGAGGTTTTGCGGGTCGCGGGGTGCTCCCCCGAGCGCGAGCGGGATGAGGTGGTCTTCCTCGAAGGTTGCCGGGGAGCCGGTGTCGCCGTAGGCCCGCATTTGCACCCGCTTGAGCGCGTCGGTATACGCCGGAGGGGGGCGGATTTGGGTGGTATGCGCGACCGGGCACAGCTGCGCCAGGGACAGACCACCGTCAGTGGCCCCAGGAGTGCAGGCCGGGTCAGGTTCCCACGCCTGCGGGTCGGTGACGCTGACGTGCCTGGCATGGCAGCTCCCGGCAGGAATCGCGGCCACCGTCGCCACGATGTCGGCGTCCTGCGGCGCCAGGGGCGCAGCGGTACTGGTCGGCGGCTGGCTGACCGTGCCCGTCGTCGGCGACGATGATCTGCTGGTGGTTGGGGAGCCGCACCCAGCCAGCGCAACCCCGACAACGGCGATGATGGTCGGTACGGCGGCCCGTCGCATGATGTTCACAGTCCCGGGGTTGGGTTCGGTGGCGGTCCGATCGGCCCGCAACCAGACAGCAGCTGACGTCTGTCCCGGCTGTCCCACCTGAGCGGACCCGGACAGAGATATCCGGGACTCAGCGCAGGATCGCCAGCACCGCCGACGGGGCGTTCGTCGCACGTGATCAGCATCCGCGGCGAGGATCTCCTGGTCGCCCCGGGAAACGGGAGTGATCGGGCAGTCGATCTCCAACCAGTACCAGGGCCCGCCCGCGGTCAGTGCTGGCGGTTCGGCCGGCGGGATGTCCGCGACGGGCCCCGCCATTCCTGTCAGTCTGTCGGCCCGGCGTGGGCGGGTGGCTCGCACTCCCCGTCAACGGAGGAGGTCACCCGCCCACGTTCTTACCGGGCTATCCCTAGTGGCTGTGGCAGTGATCGCTGTGGCGGTGATGCTTATGCCCGTGGTTGTGTTCGTGCTTGTGCTCCTCGTGGTGGTGTTCGTGCTTGCGCTCCTTGTGCTGATGTTCGTGGGCGCCGAAAAGGGCACTTCCGAAAATGTCCGAAACTCGCATTTTGTGCTCCCCTCATTCTTCACCTGGGAACTTTTCCCAGCAGCAGCTCGGCGGGCGACCAGCCAGTTCGACATCAGCCTGGGAACTTCCTGCCATGACCCACAAGGACGCGGTGGACAAGTGAGGTACTCCAGGACTTCGGCGATCTATCTTCACCCGCGTCAGTGCATGCTGTCTTCGCCTGTGCCCGCCACAGCTCGATCATGACACCCCTCGACGTCGGATAGCTCTGACCCCGCCCGGCCGCTCGGCGGACCCTACCCCTACCCGACAAGCTCGTGCGTGACACACCTGACTGGGGCTGCGACCGGCTATCACATCGGAGATCGTGGTAGTCGGTGCCCTCTACGATCATCGTCGTGGCCACATGACCAGCAACATGACCAGGACCGTGCCGGCCATGACGACCGCGAGCTGCTGCAGCGCGCCGCTGCTCACCCGGTCATTGTCCGGACCGACCGTGCTCAGAGTCGGGCGGGGTCCACCACGGTCACGTCACCTGTGGCTGGGTGCCCTCAGGTCAGCAGGAGATCAGGTCGGTACCCTAGATTCGCCGCCCGGCCTTCCCAGTTGTCTATGCGGGTCCGATGAGCGGTCAGAAGAAACGATCAAGACGGGAGTCACCGCTGGATCGAGGATTAGTAGGACAAGTCCGCGTCGTAAGGGCCACCGGGCGACCCACTGGGGCTGGCCGCGCAGACATGGAACTGGGTACCAGCGAGGACGTCATTGACCAGGATTGCGGTGGTCTTTCCCGCGTTGACCATTTTCTGCTCACCAAAATACTTTCCGTTTTTGGCGTCTTGAAGCCTGACCAGCAGCCGACCGGCCGGGGCGTGGTTGAGCACCATGCTGATGCTGCCCGGCAGGCCCTTGGTGTGGGTGTTGACTCCGCAGAGCAATTGACCGGAGTTCCCCGCTGTTCCGGTGATGTGGTGCACGGCGGCCCGGGCGACCGCCGGGGACGCTGCGGCCTCCCCACCGACCAGGCCAATGATCCCTACAGCGAGCACCAACGCGGGTGCCAACCTTGCCGCCTGGGCTGTCATGACGCTGCTCCTTCAGACTCTAGGAACCATCTGGACCAGAGCGTGGCGCAGGGCCACGCCCCGCGAGAGTGCGACGCTCACCGCCACAGCCGCAGAACACCGATGCTGGTGAAGGTGACCGGCTGTCTTGACGACCCGCCGCCGTAGGGACGCGAACCCGCACCGGCCAGGTCATCCCGACTCCGGCGCCGGTAAAGATAGCGTGCCTGCCGACAGGACTACGCCCGGCCATCGCTTGATCGTGCAGGCACACCCGAGGCGCAATCCCAGACACACGCCGATCTCGCTGTAGGCAAACACCACAGACGATCTCGTGGATCAACGCAGGCGCCCATTGGCGCTGCACATCCCCATGCTGCGCGCCCGATGCTCCAGCGCTACTGCACGCCCCGAATTCGACCGCGCCCACGTCCACCAACCCACCGACACCACGGCCACACCGAGCTATCGCCCAAACCGGACTGATGCCACACCAAGGATTTATTACAGGCGTAGCCGTCCAGATCGACGCTTACGTGATCATCGTCAGCGAGTCGTCAGCGGAAGCAACACAACCAGTACGCACTGGCCGCTACACATCGGAAACGTCACCACAGTTCAGCGACACTCCCATGTACGCCAACTGGCGCGTTGGTACTCGCGTTGCCAGCCGGTGATCCGGGCCGGGTTGCGGTCGATGATCCCGTCGCGGAGGGCTTGTTCCTTCACACGTACGAGGACTGCAAGGCTATTTTTCACTGTCGATCGGCTGCAGGGTTCCCAAGCTCCAAATCAACTACGGTGCCTCCGGCAGGCCTCAGCTCCGTGCAGACCTCATCCAGCACGACCGAGGAGGCAAGGCACGCCCCACCGCACCACCATGCGCTGTCTGACCGTCGTGGGCGCCTTTACCCGCGCTGGCAACCACTGCCGTGCTAGCAGCATCACCTGCTGCGGCGGCGGACACTGACGTGGTCGCGTTTGCCCGCGGGGCGATCCACGCGACACCGGCCCTGGGCGGCCGCGTGGCTAGCTGCGGTCGTGCCTGGTCAGCATTACACCGGTCAATGGTGGACCACCGGAGACCTGGTCAACGACCATGGCATTGCCAATCGCAACTGGGTGACGCTTGGGTCATCGGCTCACCGGCCAAGCCTGCGGCGACCGTGGCGGGAACGCCGAGGTGGTTCCAACATATGGGAACGGGTTCGCGTCTTGTCGCCAAAGACCAGCTGCGAGACCGCCATGAAGACCTCCTCAGGCCTGGGCAAATACTTGATCATCTCCAGGTCCTGCTTCTGCCCCGCAGACTCCACCCTCAAAGTGCCGTAACCGAGTATCTGCCCCAATAAAGGCCGCAGGTAGCTCATATCGGTCACCTTGGTAATGGGCATCATGGAGTTTTTCGTCTCAATGATCCCACTGTTGATCATCAAGCGTTTATCGGTGACGATGAGAACCTCATGCCACCAGTGCAACACCTTCCACGCC
>DASUVX010000044.1:0-2115 GCA_036378735.1 Pseudonocardiaceae bacterium
AGTGGGGACGCAGACGAAGACGACGTCCCGGTCGGCCAGCGCACCGTAATCCGTGCTGAAGCTCAGCGTTCCCCCTGCGAGACCGTCACACAACAATTCGGACAGGTCGGGTTCATCGATGACCGAAACTCCGGTTGCCAGTTTGCGCACCCGGTGTGAGTCGGCGTCCACCGCAACCACATTGAGTCCTTGCCCGGCCACACATACCGCGGTGGTCAAACCGACGTAACCGACGCCCACCACACCAACGAGGGGCCCGCTGCTCATGGCGTCTCGCTCAGGACATGGCGGCTTGCGGACAGCACGCGGTCGACGGTGATCGACAGAAGTCCCTCATGGGGCACCGTGGCGTGCGGGTCGCCGCTGCGGCCCGACCACAGCGCGGCATGCGGCGCCGGCCCGCGCGGGCCCCAATGGCGGGGCGAGGTCGGGCCGAACAGCACCACCGATGCCGTGCCGGTCGCGGCCGCAAGGTGCGCCATCCCGGTGTCGCCGCAGATGACCAGGCGGCTGTCGCTGATCAGCGCGACGAGTGCCGGCAGATCGAGCAGCCCGGACACCACGGCGGTGCGCGGCAAGCGGGCGGTACGGGCGACCGTGTGGGCAAGGTCGAATTCGCTCGACGATCCGGTGACGACAATCTCATAACCCTCGTTGCGCAATGCGACGGCCACCGCGGCGAACCGCTCCGGTGGCCATTGCCGCGCCGGTGCCGAAGCGCCGGGATGGATCACGACGGCGCCGGTTTCCTCCCGCGGGAGCTGCGGGCGCTGCAGCAGCATGTCGGTCAAATCGCAAGGGATGCCGGCCCATTCGAGCAGCGCACACCACCGGTGTATTTCGTGCAGATCAGGGCGCCACTGCGGTCCCGTCAGCGCGGGACGGCCATCGTGCCGGTGACTGATCACCGATTGCGGTGCCCACGCCAGCAGATGGTCGATGCTCTGCGGGCCGCAGCCGTGCAGATTGATCGCCAGCGCCGGCGGTCCCGCCAGCGGTTGCACATCACCGAGCTCCGAGGTGGGCACCAGCCCGTCCACCGCGCCGGTGAGCATGGCCAGGTCGCGATATCGGTCGGGAGCGGCGAGCATCACCCGGGCGTTCGGGTAATGCCGCCGCAGTCCGCGCAGGGCCGGCACGGCCGTCAACAGGTCCCCGAGCCCCAGCGCGCGCAGCACCACGATGCTGTCCTGGTCGTGGGTTCTCCCCAGCGTTAGGGCCACGACGACTCCGTCGAGGCGCAGACCACCATCTCACGCACCTCGCACCCGGCCGGTTGGGAAAGTGCGAAGAGCACTGCCTGCGCAACGTCTTCGGGCTGGTTGAGCTTGGCGTCAGCCGGCGGCTTGTACTGCTCGGGGCGTCCATCGAAGAACGGCGTGTGCATCCCGCCGGGGATGAGTAACGTCACGCCCACCTGTCCGGCCAGCTCGGCCGCCAGCGCGCGCGTGAAGCCGACGACCCCGAACTTGGACGCGCAGTAGGCGGTGGCATCACCGACCGCTTTGATGCCCAGCGTGGAGGCGCAGGTGACGATGCGCCCGCGGGTGGCCTTCAGGTACGGCAGGGCGGCGCGGATGACGGCGGCGGTACCGACCAGGTTGACCGCGATGACCTGCTCCCATTCCTTGGCCGGGACCTGTTCCAGCGTGCCGCAGGAGTCGATGCCGGCCGGCGTGAAGACACCGGTGATCCGACCGTTCACCTTGTCTGCCAGGGAGTCGACTGCGGACGCGACCGCACTGGTGTCGGCCAAATCGCAAGTGACATAGGGGATACCGGCGGCCGGTGGCTTTTTATCGATCACCAGCGGCACGCCACCGCGGGCGGACACCGCGGCCACCGCGGCGGCTCCCAACCCGGAAGAGCCGCCGGAGATCAACACGCCGTCCAGCGATTGTTCGGTCATATCAACACCTTTCACCCATGCTCGCGGCGCGAAGTAGCCGCGGCGATCAATCGGGAAGACGAATAACCGGCCACCGTGGGAAGGATCATCACCTCACCGCCGTGGCGATACACCACATCGGCCTCGGGCAACTCGGTGGCCTCGTAGTCGCCGCCCTTCACCCAGATGTCGGGTCGCAGATCTTCCAGGATGCGCTCCGGGGTCGG
>DASUVX010000045.1:0-8321 GCA_036378735.1 Pseudonocardiaceae bacterium
ACCACCGAGGCCTGTGGCGACTGCCCACGGGTGGTGCTGGGCTCACCGGTCGCGGGCATCGCCGCTGAGGAGATCATCGACGGCACGCCGGCGATCGAGGAGATCAAGCGCCGCTACATCGGCAGCCGCGAGTTCTCCAACCTGCCGCGCAAGTACAAGACCGCGATCTCCGGCCTGCAGGATGTCGCGCACGAGGTCAACGACATCTCCTTCGTCGGTGTGGTGCATCCCGAATACGGCCCTGGCTTCGATCTGTGGGTCGGCGGCGGCCTGTCCACCAACCCGAAGATCGCGCAGCGGCTGGGGACCTGGGTACCGCGCGATGAGGTGCCCGAGGTCTGGGCCGCGGTGACCGCACTGTTCCGTGACTACGGCTACCGGCGGCTGCGCCACCGGGCCCGGATCAAGTTCCTCATCGCCGACTGGGGCGCCCAGCGCTTCCGCGACGTGCTGGAGACGAATTACCTACACCGCCCGCTCGTCGACGGCCCTGCGCCGCAGCCACCGCCCACTCCGATCGACCACATCGGTGTGCATCGCCAGCATGACGGCAAGTTCTATATCGGGGTCGCCCCGGTGGCGGGGCGGGTCTGCGGCACCACGCTGATCGACGTGGCCAAGGCAGTCGAGCACTTCGGGTCCACCCGGGTCCGGCTGACCCCCTACCAGAAACTCGTCGTGCTCGACGTTGCCGAGTCCGACGTGGACGGTCTCGTGGCCGAGCTGGGCCGGCTCGGGTTGCGCGCCGACCCCACCCCGTGGCGGCGTTCGGTGATGGCCTGCACCGGCATCGAGTTCTGCAAGCTGGCCATCGTGGACACCAAAAACCGGGCGATCGCACTGGTCGCCGAGCTGGAACAGCGGCTCGCCGACGTGCAGTCCACTCTGGACACGCCGGTCTCGGTGCATCTCAACGGCTGCCCGAACTCGTGTGCCCGCATCCAGGTCGCCGACATCGGGCTCAAGGGCCAGCTGGTCACCGACGCGAAGGGCAACCAGGTCGAGGGCTTCCAGGTGCACCTGGGCGGGGGGCTGGGGCTGGACAGCGGCTTCGGCCGCAAGCTGCGCGGGCACAAGGTCACCTCTACCGAGCTGGCCGGCTACGTGGAGCGGGTGGTGCGGGGTTACGCGCAGCAGCGCCAGCCGGGCGAGCGGTTCGCGCAGTGGGTGGCGCGCGCCGACGAGAGCGCCCTGCGATGACCGAAGCTAGGGCGGTGCCGTTCTATTGCCCGTACTGCGGAGAGGAGGATCTGCGCCCGCATGAACAACCGCCGGCAGCGTGGCGTTGCGCGGACTGCCAGCGGGTGTTCGTGGTGCACTTTGTGGGCGTCGTCGCGCAGGTGACGCGATGACCGTCGATCTGGAGCAACTGGCGCGGCGAGCCGGGCGGGAACTGGAGTCCGCCCCGGCGCAGGAGATCGTGCGCTGGGCGGTGCAGACCTTCGGTACCCGGTTCGCGGTGGCGTCGTCCATGCAGGACGCGGTGCTGGTGCACCTGGTGTCGCAGGTCACCGGTGGAGTTGACGTGCTTTTTCTGGACACCGGGTACCATTTCGCCGAGACATTGGGCACCCGAGACGCCGTTGCGGCGACCTACGACGTGAATCTGATCACCCTGACGCCCCGCCGGACGGTGGCCGAGCAGGACGCCTGGCACGGACCCAAGCTGCACAATCGCGATCCTGACCGGTGCTGCGCGCTACGCAAGGTGGCACCGCTGGATCGCGCGCTGGCCCGCTACGACGCCTGGGCCACCGGGCTGCGCCGGGTCGAGGCACCGGGTAGAGCCCACACACCGGTGGTGTCCTACGACGCGAAACGGGGAAAGGTCAAAGTCGCCCCGATCGCGACCTGGACCGACACCGACGTCGAGGACTACATCACCGAACACGCCGTCCTGATCAATCCACTGCGCAGCGCCGGCTACTCGTCGATCGGCTGCGCTCCGTGCACGCGTGCGACGGCCGTCGGGGACGATCCGCGGGCCGGGCGCTGGGCCGGCTCGGCCAAGACCGAGTGCGGGATACACACATGAGCCGGGGCGCCACCGTGTGGCTCACCGGGTTGTCCGGGGCCGGCAAGACGACGATCGCCGAGGCGGTCGCCGGGCAACTGCGCGCCACCGGCCGGGATGTCGAGGTGCTCGACGGCGACGAGTTGCGCCGCGGCCTGTCGGCCGGGCTGGGCTTCTCCCGCCAAGATCGGGACATCCACGTGCGCCGGGTCGGATTCGTGGCCGAGCTGCTCGCCCGGCACGGCGTCGTCACGCTGGTTCCGGTGATCGCGCCGTACGCGGCCACCCGCGACGAGGTACGCGCCATGCACGATGCGCATGCCACCAGCTACCTGGAGGTGCACGTAGCGACGCCGCTGGCGGAGTGCGCCCGCAGGGATGTCAAGGGCCTCTATGCCCGCGCGGCCGCCGGCGAGCTGACCGGAATGACCGGTGTGGACGATCCGTACGAGGAGCCGGACAAGCCGGATCTGCGGCTGGACACCACGGGTATGGACGTCACGGCCGTGACCCAGCAGGTGCTGGATCTGCTGTTCGAGAGGGGCGTGCTATGACAGCGACCATGCTGGCACCGGCTGCCGTAGACGTGAATCACCTGGCGGCGCTGGAATCCGAGGCGGTGCACATCATCCGCGAGGTGGTCGCCGAGTTCGACCGTCCGGTGCTGCTGTTCTCCGGCGGCAAGGACTCCGCGGTGCTGCTGCACCTGGCGCGCCGGGCAATGCACCCCGCGCCGTTGCCGTTCCCGCTGCTGCACGTAGACACCGGGCACAACTTCCCCGAGGTGATCGCCTACCGGGACCGGCTGGTCGCAGAACTGGGGTTACGGCTGCATGTGGCGGCAGTGCAGGACTGGATCGACGACGGGCGGCTGACCGAACGCCCTGACGGCACCCGCAACCCGCTGCAGACCATCCCGCTGCTGGACACCATCACCGAGCATCGCTTCGATGCCGTCTTCGGCGGCGCCCGGCGCGACGAGGACCGCGCGCGGGCCAAGGAACGCATCGTCAGCCTGCGCGACGCCTTCGGCGGCTGGGAGCCCCGCCGGCAACGTCCGGAGCTGTGGAACCTCTATAACGGCCGGCACACCGCCGGTGAGCACGTCCGGGTCTTCCCGCTGTCCAACTGGACCGAGCTGGACGTCTGGCACTACATCGCCCACCGCAACGTGCCGGTCCCCAGCATCTACTACGCCCATCAGCGGCGAGTGTTCGCCCGGGACGGCATGTGGCTGACCGCAGGCGAGTGGGGCGGCCCGCGCAACGGCGAGCAGGTACTCACCAAGTCAGTGCGCTACCGCACGGTTGGGGACGCCTCGTGCACCGGTGCGGTGGAGTCCACCGCCGGCACCATCGACGAAGTGCTCGCTGAGGTGGCCACCAGCCGCATCACCGAACGCGGCGCCACCCGGGCCGATGACCGGCTGTCGGAGGCCGCGATGGAAGACCGCAAGCGCGAGGGCTACTTCTGATGGTCAGCTTGCTGCGGCTGACCACCGCGGGATCTGTCGATGACGGCAAGTCGACGCTGGTGGGACGGTTGCTGCACGACACGCAGTCGATCCTGGCCGATCAACTCGCCGCGGTAGACCGGGCCAGCCGGGCCCGCGGCGGCGCGGATTTGGATCTCGCGCTACTCACCGATGGGCTGCGGGCCGAACGGGAGCAGGGCATCACCATCGACGTCGCCTATCGCTATTTCGCCACCCCCACCCGCAAGTTCGTGCTGGCCGACTGCCCGGGGCACGTGCAGTACACCCGCAATACGGTCACCGGGGCATCCACCGCGGAGCTCGCGGTGGTGCTGGTCGACGCCCGCAACGGGGTGGTCGAGCAGACCCGACGGCATCTCGCGGTGATGGCGTTCCTGCGGGTGCCGCACGTAGTGCTCGCGGTGAACAAGATGGATTTGGTGAACTTCGACGAGCCGGCGTTTCGCCGCATCGAGTCACTATTCGCGGCAGCGGCCAGCTCGCTGGGCGTTCCCGATGTGGTGTCCGTGCCGGTGTCCGCGCTGCACGGCGACAACATCGCCACGCGCAGCGCTAGGACGCCGTGGTATCACGGCCCGACGCTGCTGGAACACCTGGAGGCGGTACCCACCGGGCAGGACGCGGTGGCCGAACCCATGCGGTTTCCGGTGCAGCTGGTGCTGCGGCCTCGCACCACCGACCATCCCGACTACCGGGGGCTTGCCGGCCAGGTCGCCTCTGGGGTGCTCGAGGTCGGTGATGACGTCGTCGCGCTGCCGTCCGGAGGCCGCTCCACCGTCACCGGCATCGACACCCCTGACGGTCCAGTGCTGCGCGCCACTGCCGGGCAGTCGGTCACCGTGCTGTTAGGCGACGAGATCGACGTCGGTCGCGGGGAGGTGCTGGCCCACCCCTCGCAGGCGCCGCGGGTGGTCACCGAACTCCACGCCGATCTGTGCTGGCTGTCCGACCGGCCGCTGCATGCCGGCGCGCGAGTGCTGGTCAAGCACGGGACTCGCACCGTCCGCGCGATCGTCACCGCACTGACCGGCCGGCTGGACCTGCACACCCTGCGGCATGGCTCGGCACCGGTTGCGCTGACCCTCAACGAGATCGGCGGCGCACGTATCCGGCTGGCCGAGCCACTGGCGGTGGACTCCTACTCCAGCGACCGGCACACCGGCGGCTTCCTCGTCATCGACACCGCCAACGGCAACACCCTCGCCGCCGGCCTGGTCGGCGCCGCCTAATTCCCCGGTGTGTCGCGCTCTCCTGCCCGGTGTGTCGAGCTGACGTGCACGGTGTAGGCGACCCCACTCGCCTACAGATACCCGAATAGCATCTCGACCCCGCGCGTACTGCGTCATCGCGACATCTCAGCTTCGGCCTCGATTTCGACCTTCCATCGAGGATCCAGCAGGCCAGCCACGATGACCATGGTCGCCGCCGGCCGGACCTCACCGAACAGCTCGCCATGGACGGCGCCGACCTGATCGGCCGCGGCCGGGTCTGTGATGAACATGCGGGTGCGCAGCACGTCGCTCCACCCTGCGCCCGCGTTGGCCAACGCGTCACCGATGATTTCGAAGCAGCGCCGGGCCTGCGCGCCGGCATCATCTGGACAGGACCCGTCGGACCACACCGGCCCAGTTCCGGAGACGAGCACCCGGTTTCCGGCCCGAAGCGCGCGAGAGAAGCCGATGGTCGGCTCGTATGGAGAACCAGAGCTGACCCGTTGCCGCAGGTCCGCGCTGGCGCCGGGCACGGCGCTGGGCTCGGTGTTTGCGCGGTGCTCCCGCTCAATGAACGCGTCAATCATCGCGGTGTACGCCTGGCTCACGACCTCGGCATCTACACCAGAGGTGCTGGCCTGGGCGCGCACTCGGCGCATCATCTCTGCGCGCCGCTCGGGGGCGGCCGCCGCGGCCGGACTGGCCGTGTCCCCGGCGGCTCGGATGACCAGCTGTTGCCGCCTGGCCAGCAAGGCGACGATCTGGTCGTCGAGCTGGTCGATCTCGCGGCGGATGTCATCGAGCGACATGGTCATCCTCCCGGTCCGCACGGCTCCTGGCGTGCTGGCAGACCAGTATCTGGCTACCGTCGGGTTGGAACTCGTAGTCCACCGCCACGACCCGCCCGGTGACGTCATATTCACCTTGCGCCGTGCTCCTCGTCTGGCCGGACGAGGTGCCGGGCTTAGCTTCAATCCCGCCGCCTCCGGATCACCGCGACGGCAACCGGGCGGCTAGCCGGTCGCCGGGCAGCTACCGTCGCCACCATGACCGCCGAGCTGGTGCACCTGGCCGTGCAATCCGGGATCGCCACCATCACGCTGGACTCCCCCGCCAACCGCAACGCGCTGTCCAGTGCGCTGCGAGCCCAACTGTCCGACGCCCTGGCACGCAGCGCCGCCGACGATTCGATCCGCGCGGTGGTACTTGACCACACCGGGCCGGTGTTCTGCGCCGGGATGGATCTCACCGAATCCCCCGACGCGGTCAGTGAGTTACCCGGCATCCTGAAGCGGATCAGCAACCATCCCAAACCAGTCGTCGCGAAACTGGGTGGACACGCCCGCGCCGGCGGGATCGGTCTGCTGGCGGCCGCCGACATCGCGGTCGCAGCACAGCACGCGACGTTCGCGTTCAGCGAGGTACGCATCGGTGTGGTGCCCGCGGTGATCTCGGTGACCGTGCTGCCCCGGGTGCTTCGCCACGCGGCACACGAGCTGTTCCTCACCGGAGAGATCTTCGACGCCGCCCGGGCCAACGCGATCGGTCTGCTCAACAGCGTGGTACCGGCCGATCAGCTCGACGGCGAGGTGGACCGCTTCACCGGAATGCTCACCAAAGGCGGCCCGCAGGCGCTGTCCCTGACCAAGCAGCTGCTCACGGGCGCTGGTCCGGGTGACTTCGCCGCCATGCTGGAGATCTCCGCTGCGCGCTTCGCCTCAGCAGAGGGCCGGGAAGGTATTCGCGCCTACGCGGAGAAGCGCCCGCCTGAATGGGCTCGCACCAGCTGATCCTCCGCAGGATCACGCCTCGGCGAGTAGCACCGACAGTGGGCGTCCCGAGCTGGCGGCGGCTGCTTCGTCAAGCACTGAGACCACGGCCCGGTACCCGTCAGGATCCGCCGCCTCGAAGTCCTGGTAGCCGGTCCAGACGAGCACGTGCTCACCGGGCGGCTGCCAGGATAGGTCGACCAGGCAGTCATACAGCGCATCGAGGTTTCGGCCGTACCAGGCTGGGAAGTTCATCGCGGCGCCGATCGCGTCCAACGCCTCGGCCATGCTCGTCACGGAGCCGATCACGTGCGTTGCTGCCCCCCGGGCACGGGCGTGCGCAAGCGCGCGGCCCGCATCGGGAACATGACGGGGCACGGATCACGCCGTGGGGTCGACTGCGACGAAGGTCACATAATGGTCGCCGGTGTAGTACAACTCATCGGCACCGCCGGTGATCAGGCGGCGCGGGCCGCGATCATCCTCTCCCGGGGTAGGGACCGTGTATTCCCGGTAGTAGCCGGCCTGCCGGGATGGCAACCGGGCTTCCCGATTGCCGAACATGCCGCCGTCCTGGCGGTAAGGAAAAGGGCCGCCGTGTCGGATCAGCTGCCACACCTGCGTGGCTTGGGGGGGAAGCTGTGACAATGCCCGCACCGGCAGGCCGGACGTCGAGGCGACCGCCACCGGCCGGCCACCGGTCGGCGGATCGGCCAATGCGTGGTGGCTTACCCAACCCCCGGCCACCAGCATGAGCAAGCCGACCAGTGCAGCGGTGACGCGCCGCCGGGAACTCACTGCGGTTTTTCCGGCTTGCCGGTGTACCGGCGGCCGAACCGATCGAAGATCAGGCCGACGACCCGGTCCAGCGACCGGGCAGCCCACCAACAAGTCGGCAGCAATACCAGCATGAGCAGGGCCACCTGAAATGCGAGGCCCAGTTGGGTGAGCCACAGCTCCACCCCGTCCCACCAGCGGGCCACCGCGTCCCACCCCGCCCACAGCACAACCGAAGCCTAGCTCGCCGAGATGTTCGTACCCGCCACTGGCACTAGGTTGGGCAACATGTTCGCCGTCTACGCCGCAGCACCGAATCCCACCGACCCGCTGGCGTCGTTGCGCGTCGGAGATCGCCCGGCGCCGACGGTATCCGACGGCAGTGTGGCCGTCACCGTTGCCGCGGCCAGCCTAAACATGCACGACCTGTGGACGCTGCGCGGCGTAGGGATCAAACCCGACCGTTTCCCGATGATTCTCGGCTGTGATGGCGCGGGCACGCTGCCCGATGGCTCCGAAGTAGTGATCTACCCAGTGATCACGAGCCCGGGCTGGATCGGCGACGAGTCGCTCGATCCGGGCCGCACGCTGCTCACCGAGAAGCTGCAGGGTAGCTTCGCGGACACCGTCGTGGTGCCAGCCCGCAACGTGGTGCCCAAGCCACCGTCACTGACCTTCCCGCAGGCCGCCTGCATGGGCACCGCCTGGCTGACCGCCTACCGGATGCTGTTCGTGAAATCCGGTTTGCGCCCGGGCCAGACCATGCTTGTGCAAGGCGCCTCGGGCGGCGTCGCGACCGCTCTGGTGCAGTTGGGCAGGGCGACCGGGATGCGAGTCTGGGTGACCGGGCGCACCGAAGACAAGCGCGAACTAGCCTGTTCGCTGGGCGCGCACCAGGCCTTCGAATCCGGTGCCCGGTTGCCCGAGCGGGTGGATGCGGTGTTCGAAACCGTCGGCAAGGCCACCTGGTCGCACTCGGCGAAGTCACTCAAGCCGGGCGGCATCATCGTGTGCTCCGGCGCCACCAGCGGCGACGCCGACCGTGCCGAGCTACA
>DASUVX010000046.1:0-5216 GCA_036378735.1 Pseudonocardiaceae bacterium
GCGTTTCGGTCTTCACCCGCACCCACCGGTCGACGTTGCCGGCGTTGCCGTGCAGTTCCGGGACCTGCCAGTGCGAGGGCACCTCGACAACCTCGGCGTCGGGGAACCGCGCCAGGACCTGGCGGCCGCGCTCGGAGTCCCGGGCCTCCGGCTCAGCGTAGATCTGGCGGACCTGGAGCAGGCGCCCGAGCGAAGTGACAGAGGTTATCGACACATCCCTTGCAACGTCGTCCGTGACGCCCTTTCGTCCCGCGCTACCCGAAGCTGGTGACGCGGTGCGTGGAGATGGAAACCCCGCCGTCCGGGCGGCCGCCGGCGATCTCGCAGGCCCGCAGGCAACAGTGGGTCCACATGTTGAGCTGGATCTCTTTGGCCAGCCGGAGGTAGTTGTAGGCGATGTGGGACAGCCAGTCACCCGCCCGGGCCCAGGACTCGATTTCGAATATCAGCCCATTGCCTTCGCGGAGGGCGCGGAACTCGATCTGACCGGCCTCCAGATGACCGCGAAGGGTGGCCAGGCGCAGCGAGGTCGCGCCGGTGCGGATTACCCGGACCGGTCCGTCCCACGGCCCAGGCATGCGCACGGTGTAGTCGTCCCCGACCTGGGGCCTCCCGTCCGAAGAGCCGCCCAGCTGGCGGAAGAAGGCCACCTCCGACGGCACGGCCGCGTTGAGGTCGCCGGCGAGAGTACGCATGAGCTCCTCTGGGGTGCACCCGCTACCACGAATCCGCACCTGGTAGCGCCGGTGCAGGAGCGGCCCGACACCGTCGGCGACGCCCTGGACGGCCTTGTCGACCACCTCGGGGGGTAGCTGCGGCGGGTGATCGGCGATCCCACCGTCGCCCTCCCACCGGTGCAGCACCGTGGTACGCCACAGGTAGCGCCAGCTGACCAGCACCATGCCGACCGGCCAGCGCAGCAAAATCTCGGCGACCCGGCGGGGGATGGACTCGCTACGGCGCATCAACTCGGTCCGTGTCGGTGAGCAGGGCCCGCAGGGGAATCACTTGCACGGGTCGTGGCCCCAGTTCATCAGTGAGAAGCGCCACCTGGTGTCGCGCACATCCCCGGATGGACGCTGCGCGAGATGCCGGTGGATATAACCAACGACCTTTCGCATGTGCTCGGCGTCTTGCGCGGAAAGCTCGCGACGCTTTGCGCGCAAGAGCGCGACGATCCGACGTCCGGATTGGTGGCCGACGGACTCACCGCCGCCCTTGCGCTGACCAACCTCTTTGGACTCGGCGGTATCCAACCATCGCTCCAGCTCCGACGCTGTCATGTTCACCGCCGCGTCGAACTCCGCCTGGACCCCGTCCTGGCGGCTCATATCTTCTCCAGCGCGTCCGGCTTGTGCACCGCCTCGCCCCCGCTCTTGCTACTGCGCACGAGGTACTGCGGCTCTTCTGCCGAGGCGCGCACGGTACGGCCGCCGGCCTCAGTCGTCGAGGTGATCCGTTTGAGCACCTCGCCCTCGGCATAGCCTCCATGGCTACGCCAACGCACCCGGTCACCCTGGCGAAACTTCTGTTTCATGGCCCCCTCCTTACCCCGGGAGAAATCGCGTCAAACAGTTGACAGCTGCCGGGTACCTACTGTGGGCCGGTAGCGGATGGGCCGCTGGCCGTGCGCCGAACCACATGCGCGGCATAAAAACGCTGTCCTGGGGTACTCGCTTGTGGTGACAGTCGGGACGGCGCTGCGCCGGGTGGGACCGGTCAGCGCGGCGTTGCACGCAACTTCCCTGGGTTTGATCGGCTTGTGCCTTACGTTATGGATCCGAGCCAAAACGGTCGATCAGGACGAGCGCGGTAATGCGGAGCGGCGAGCAATTTTTGTCGGGCTCTGGCCACCGATGGTGTGGCTACTCGGGGACACCGTGCGGGAGTTCGAGAAAGAAAGGTAGCTGAACTCAGGGAGCAGAACCGGTGCGGGAAGCACTGATCGGACATATCGACATCGCCGCCGCAGTCGACGGGCTGCGCCGTCTGAACGTCAATTACGACGAGGCCGACGCCCCCGTTCCGCATCAGCCGGGAAACTGGCACGTCGATAATCCACACACCCTTATCGGCCACGAACCGGCCGGCGCACCGGTGCCCGGCGGCGCCTGGGAGATTGCGTGCGGGTTGGTAAGAGCCTACGAATTCTCCGATCCGGACATCGTGCGGGCGGTCTACCGGCCTTCGGAGGAACTACTCGGACGCAACATGCTGCTCGAGGGCCGCTTTCTGGCGTTGCGGTTCTACCTAGGGGTACGGGTTACCGAGGTCGTGGACGAGACCCGGGACGGCCACCGGATCTGGGGGTGGGGCTACCAGACTCTCGAAGGGCACCTGGAACAGGGCAAGTTGGTTTACGAGGTGGTCAAGGATTTGCGATCCGGCGAGGTGGAACTGCGGATCCGGGCCTACTCCCGCCGCGCGCTGATCCAGAACCCGGTCGTGCGGCTGGGCTTCGCGATGTTCGGGCGGCGCACCCAGCTTCGTTTCTACGCCGCGGTCGGGCAGCGGCTGCGCGACACGGTGCAGGGGATCCTCCGCGGCGCACAACCACCGACGCCTGCGTTGACCGGCGACGGTTTGGTGGTCGCGCCCTCCGGTGTGCACCACCACCCGCTTGAGCGTTTCACTCTGCACTCCCACCACCCGGGTGGATAAAACATCGCGCCGGCTTGACGAGGTAGGGATCGGGTAACCCACCTCCATGCGCCGATCCGGGTTCTTTGCCTTCCGCTTTGCTGCGACCTACCGGTTACCGGCGCTGCTGTTCGGCGTGACCAGCAGCACAGCCGGAGTCTGGGTCGATGAGGCGGTGCTGCGAATCCGATTCGGTCCATGGCGTTTGCAGACACCGATGAACAACGTGGTCGACACCGTGCACACCGGTCCGTTTGCGCCATTCAAAACGATGGGTCCAGCTCATTTGTCGTTCGCTGACCGGGGCTTGACGTGCGCCACCAACAGCGAGCATGGCCTGTGCATCCGTTTTGACCGACCGGTTCCCGGCATCGAACCGCTCGGGCTGCTACGGCATCCAGCCGTGACCGTAACCGTGGCCGACTGCGACGGTCTCGCCGAGGCGCTCAGCCGCTGAACCGCTCACTACCGGTGTAGCCCCGACGGGATTTGAACCCGCGCTACCGCCTTGAGAGGGCGGCGCGATCTGCACCTACTCCAATGTCACGACATGGGCAGACAGTGCCCCTGAGGCAAAGACCTGGCCCGTTTGGGCGCACATTCGGCACACGCCCGTGGGGTAGTGGGCCTTCTCTGCCTGCCGCGCCAGCGTCTCCCGGGTCATCGCGTGTCCCACGGGTTGTGCAGTGGGCAAACCAGTTCGGTCGCGCGAGCTAGCCGGTTGGTAGGGGAAGCGTCGATGCGCTGATCGAGCCAACAGCTTCGAGCCCTTGGTCTCGTGGGCGGATTGATCGCTCATTGTGGATTCCGTTTCAGTGATCGTCAGACCGCCACCCCGGGATGAGACTGATAACCGTTGTCAGTAGTGTTGGCGCTTCCTGCTGATCGGATGGGAGGACACGTCTTTGAAGATCGCCTTGGTAGGTAAGGGGGGTAGCGGCAAGACCACGCTGGCGGCGTTGCTGGTCCGCCGCCTGGTGGCGGTGGGTTGCCCGGTGTTGGCTGTGGATGCCGATATCAATCAGCACTTGGCCGTTGCACTCGGTGCGGCGCAGGCCCAGACGGCGGCGCTGCCGGCCCTGGCCGAGCACTTACCGCTGATCAAGGACTATCTGCGAGGGGCCAATCCGAGGATCGCCTCGGCCGAGGTGATGGTCAAGACCACTCCGCCGGGGACGGGTTCACGGCTGGTACGCATCGTGGACACCAACCCGATCTACGAGGCTTGTGTCCGCCAAATCGGTGGAGTGCGCTTGGCAGTCACGGGTTCGTTCGCCGATGACGATCTGGGGGTGGCCTGCTATCACTCCAAGGTGGGGGCAGTGGAGTTGCTGCTCAACCATCTCGTCGACGGCGTCGGCGAGTATGTGGTGGTGGACATGACCGCCGGTGCGGATACCTTCGCTTCGGGCCTGTTCACCCGCTTTGACGTGCTGTTTGTGGTCTGCGAGCCGACGGTGCGCAGCGTCGGGGTATACCGCCAGTTCTGTGGCTACGCGCGGGAATTTGGGGTGCGGATCGCAGCGGTGGGCAACAAGGTTGCTGATGAGCACGACGCCGCGTTCCTGCAGGCGCAGATCGGCGCCGATCTGGTCGGCTGGGTGGGCCTGTCCGCGCACGTGCGCGCCACCGAGCGCGGCGAGGTCCGGTCAATCAGCGCGCTGGAGCCAACGAATGTGGCCGCGCTCGATGCGATGCGCCAGCTCGTGGACGACACCACCAAGGATTGGGGGACCTACCAGCGCCAGGCTATTGAGTTTCACCTGCGCAATGCCGCGGCGTGGGCCAATGGGCGCACCGGCTGCGATCTGGCCGCCCAGGTCGACCCCGACTTCATCCATGGCCCAGCCGCGTTGGTGTCATCAGGTCAGCTTCCAGTAACCACATTCCCGCACTGAGATCGCCAAATATTGGAGGAGGAAGCGATGTCCCTTGACGTTCCGCTTGCTGTGCTGGAACGCGCCCGACACAACGAGGTCGATGACGCCGAGTTCGTGGACTGTGTGCGGCTATCGCTGCCGTATGCCTGGCAGGTCATCAGCACAGTGGTGACCGATCTCCAGCTGGCCGGACCAGAGGTCGAGTTCACCGATCATGAGGTTCCCCCGCCCAGCGAGTCCGAGCGTGGGCAGCTGCTGCGCGCGCTGGCCTCGGACGCCATCCGCGGTGGTCTGGAACGCCACTTCGGGGTCAAGCTGGCCTTCCAGAACTGCCACCGCGTGGCCGCCTTCCGCCCGGGGGCCATCAACGGTGCCCGCTACCGGGCGTTTATCTCCCCACGGGGCCAGCTGCTAAACCAAAGTCCCGAGCTACGCGACTGCTAACCATGCTCTGCGCCCCCACGGTCAGGGTCGCCGCGTTGTCCGGCGGCGGCCCTGACCTATCGAGCGCGGAGGTGACCACCCATGCAGTTCGGGCTGCTTTTGCTCGCCGCACAGTTTCCCGGCCAAGACCACACCACCGTGCTGGACTCCACGGTGGCAGCTGCAGTCGCCGCCGAGGAAGCCGGCTTCGACGACGTGTGGATCGCCGAGCACCACTTCATGTCCTACGGCATCTGCCCATCAGCAATCACC
>DASUVX010000047.1:0-4724 GCA_036378735.1 Pseudonocardiaceae bacterium
ATCCCGGGCGTCCAGCAGCCCACCGGGTTTGCCGATGTCGATCATCGCGTCGCGCACGGCCGGCGATCGCGGGTCCGCAAAGGCGGGAAGCTGGAACATCCGGCTGAACCGGGGATCCGGAGCCGAATTGGGAACCGGGCCCTCCACCTGCTCGGCATGTGCTTCCACTTTGTTCAAAGTGAGCGCGCCGGCTGCACCGACGCCGAGTCCGGTGAGGA
This sequence comes from Pseudonocardiaceae bacterium, assembly GCA_036378735.1. Lineage (GTDB taxonomy): Bacteria > Actinomycetota > Actinomycetes > Mycobacteriales > Pseudonocardiaceae. Next base: position 219 of record DASUVX010000047.1, read on the forward strand.
ATCGACGTCTGCCGATTCCGCGCCGACCTACCGATTCATTACTCGATCTGGTCATTAAGAACTCCGGGTTTCAATTTTTAATTTCATCGTGGACAGCCGGAAAGAATGCCGAGATGAATTAGGTAATCACAGCTGAGACACGAGGGCAGGGATTTCGTCGGCGTTTCGCCGCGCGCACGCCCCAGTTGGGTGATCTTGCGGCGACCCCGCACCACGAGCGTGGTGTCAAGCGAGTTGACAACATAAAGCCCCCAGTTGGCGACGGTATGGCTCGGCACTGGGCATGTCGTCGATACGGACGGTGACGTTTCATCACAGAGCAGTTTCGGCGGACTCACTCACCGCGACCTGCTGCCGGCGAGTAGGGTAGGAGCGCTCGGGCGTTCACCAGCCAGGCCGGGGTCCGGCGGGGCACCCGCACCCGGGGTCCGGCGGGGCACCCGCACCCGGGGTCCGGCGGGACACCGCACCCGGGCCAGGAGGGACACCCGCAACCCGGGGTAGCCAGCCACGATGACTCGCACAGATCGAGAAGCTTTCGCCCGGCGATGGGCGGAGGCGATCATCGGCACGAGCTACGTGTCGATGGGGTCCGACGAACTCGTCGCTCACCTCGTCGACCTCGTCGATGACATGGTCGCGGCGGTGCTGGCGCCCGAATTCGACCGCCGCGCCGGTCCCCGGATCGGCGCTGATCTCGTCGCCGCGCACTTCACCAGTACCGGCACGCTCAGCAAGACGCTGGCTCTGATCGTCGATCGATTACCCGAACTGCTGGGCACCGAACGGGCAGGCGTCGACACCGCGGGCCGCATCGCCCGGCTGGCCGGCGAGATCGCCGCGTATTACGCCGCAGCGCTGCGCGAGCGCAGCCTCGACGAGCAGGACTCGATCTATCGCGCGGCGCTGCGAGCGCGTAAGCAGGCCGAACACGCGCTGGCCTCCAGCGAGGCGCGGTTCCGGCAGGTGTTCTACTCCTCCCCGGTGGGCGTCGCGATCAGCGAGCCCACCGGAAAGATCGTCCAGTGCAACCGGGCGCTGGAGGACATCCTCGACTACTCCCCGGGCGAGTTGGTGGGACGCGACCTGAGCGAGCTGTTCTCAACGGGTGATCGGTCGGCCATGCAGGATCGCCACCTAGACTTGATCAACGGGCGCAATCCGCGGTTACGGGGTCGCTTCCCGCTGCGCCGCGTCGACGGTGAGCCCGTCTGGGCCAATCTGGACACCTCGGTGCTGCCCGATGCCGACTCCGAACCCAGATACCTCGTGACGATGGTCGATGACATCACCGACCTGCAGCTGCTCGAGCAGCGGCTGCATCACCAGACGCTCTACGACCTGCAGACCGGGCTGCCGAACCGGCAGTTCTTCCTCACCCACCTGGAGAGGGTGCTCGCCCGGCTGGAGCCGTCGGCTGTCGTCACCCTGTTGCACCTGGATCTGGACGGCTTTTCCGCGATCAACAACGGCCTGGGTTACGGAGCCGGCGATGAATTGCTGGATGTCGTCGCGCGCCGGTTGGAAGACGTGGTCGGCGACCGACCGGGGATGGTGGCCCGGCTCGGCGCCGACGAGTACGCCATTGTCCTGGAGCCTGCTGATACCGCCCTCGACATTGGGGCCTTCGCCGAACAGATCAATGCCGAACTGGCCGAGCCGCACTACATCGACGACGTCGGCATCGCGCTCACCGCGACGATCGGCATCGCGCAGCTGCCGGTCGCCGGGTGCCGGGCCGACGAGTTGATGCGCGCCGCCGCCGTCACGCTGCGCCGGCTGCACAACCAGGGCACTCGGCAGTGGGCCCCGTACGACCCCGACACCGATCGCGCCGAGCGGGTGCAGCTCCAGCTGGCCGCCGCCATGCCCGGCGCGCTGGAAAACGGCGAGCTCCAGGTCACATACCAGCCGGTGGTCACCTTGGCTGATCATCAACTGGTGGCTATCGAAGCGGCCCTGAGCTGGGTGCACCCGCAGCACGGCCAGCTGCCCCACGAGCAGTGCGCGCTCGCTGCCGAGCGGACCGGAGCGGTGTACGCCATCGGCCAATGGCTCCTGCAGACCGCCGCGCAGCAGGCCGCCAGCTGGCAACAACAGGTGGCCACCGCGCCCCCCGTAGCGATCAACCTCACCCCGTCTCAAGCCCGAGATCCCGATTTGATCGCCACCCTCACAGCGGTCCTGGCCGACACCGGCCTGCCGCCCGCACAGCTGGAACTGCGCGCGCCGGTCGCCGCAATCCGCGCCGACACCGGCGAACTCGCCGGCAGCAGCAGCGATGGGGGTGGCGGCGGGCAGGCCGAGGACAACCTGCGGGTGCTCAGCGAACTCGGTATCCGCACCGGGCTGCACGATTTTGCCGGCGGCACCGGTGCGTTGCGCTGCGTGGCAGATCTGTCGCCGCGCACCGTGCGAATCGCCACGCTGGTATCCGAACAGATCGCTGATGGCTCATGCCCGATCCTGTCCCAGGCCACGCAGTCCGCGGTCCACCTGGTTCGGGCCGCCGGTGCCGACGTGATCGCCTACCCGGTGGACACCGACAAGCAGGCCGCATACCTCAGCTCGATCGGCGCCAACTGGGCTGCCGGCGCACTATTCGGCCCACCGGGACCACCGGGATGCATCGAGGCGCTGCTCACGACGCAGACCGGCTGAGTCAGAAGCTGCAGGCAGCGTCAACCTCGGCGGTGCCGCGCTGCGCGATCACCGACCCGGTCGGCGGCACCGGCTCGCCGAAAAGGTTCTCCCGAGCGAGATATGCGACCGCCCGCTTGAGAATCTGGTTCTCCCTCTCCAGACGCCGCTTGTCCCTACGCAGCTGCGCGAGCTCCCGTTTCTCCGCGCTCGTCAGCCGGGAATCGCTGCCGTTATCGTCGATGTCGGCCTGCAGCACCCACCGGCGCAGGCACGACTCGCTGATCTGTAACCGCTGGGCCAGCGCAGCGATCGGTCGATCTCCGCGCCGCGCCAGCTCCACAGCTCGCCGGCGGAACTCAGGCGGGTGATGGGCGGCCACGATCACGCCGTCTACGCCCGGGCTCGACCTGGCCGGTGCCTGACGCCGCTGCGGCACCACGGTCTTCGGTGAGCTGTCCGTTAGCTCGTACACCCAGTATCCGGCGCCGGACCGGGTCACCAAGGCAGTCGAACGCAGCCACCAACCGACTGTCGCACCCGCACCACCGGCCAGTCAAGCGAAAATCCGCTAATGCGTATCATTCAGGCCAGTTTCTTTAGTTATGCGCTCCGGCGGCCCCGTACAAGCCCGCATCCGCGGACTCACAACTCGCCGGACGGCCCGATCACCACGTCGCAGGACCCTGCTGCCCGGCCCATTCCATCGGCACGTCGTAGCGGCCTAGCACCGGGTCCGCGGTGAGCAGCGTCAGACCGTCACACTGGGCCTGGGCGACGAGCATCCGGTCGAACGGGTCGCGATGGTGAACCGGTAACTCTGCGACCCGCAACGCGTGGCTATGCGAGACGGGCAGCGGCACGACGCCGCTGCGGTGCATCCGGTCCGGCACGTACTGAGCCGGTGGCAGCGGAAGCGGCAGCTTGCCGAGGGCGTACTTGATTGCCATCTCCCACGAACTCGCCGCTGACAGCAACAACTCGTGCGTGCTGTCACCGACCAACTCGAGGGCCCGATCACCAAGGCGTTCCGGCGTAGTCTGCATCCACAGCCAGCACTGAGTGTCGAGCAGCAGCCTCATCCGTAGAACTCGGCCAGCACGTCATCCGGTAATGGACCGTTGAAGTCGTCGGGAACCTCGAACAGTGCCCGGTCCTGGCCCAGCACGCGCGGTGATTTCCGCGGTACGGGTACCAGCCGGGCGATCGGATCGCCGCCGCGGGTGATGGTGATCTCCTCGCCCGCAGCCACTCGCCGCAGCAGCTCGGACAGCGTCGTCTTCGCCTCGTGGACGCCTACGGTCACCATGACCGCAGTATGGACTAAGTGGTTAGCTAAGTCGATTCACCCGCCGGGCGCCGGCCTACGATCATGCGTATCGGCACCCCCGGCGCCGCGGGGAGCACCTGGACGCGTTCGTACGCCGCGGCTCGCAGCATCTCGGCAACATGATCGGCAAACAGCCGTCCGCTGCCGAACAGCAGGCCTATCAGGCGCTGGATCGCGGGCTGCAGCCCTTCCCCGCCGGCCGCTACCGACCCGAGAACCACCCACCCGCCCGGGCGCAGGGCGGCGCGGACCCGGTGCACTCCCCGCGCCGCCACGTCGGCGGGCAGGAACAGCACAGGAACCCAAGCCAGGTCGTAGCAGCTCTCGTCGGCCAAGTCCTGCACCGGTTGCGGGCGCAGCTTGATCCGGTGCTCCAACCCGGCGTCGGCGACGTTGCGCCGGGCCAGCACCAGTGGCGTGTCGAAGGAGTCGAGGCCGACGACTCGCAGCCCCGGGTATTGCTCGCACATCGCAATGGCCAGCCGCCCGACCCCGGTCCCCACGTCGAGGAAACTTGCGGTGGACACATCCAAGGC
>DASUVX010000048.1:0-5214 GCA_036378735.1 Pseudonocardiaceae bacterium
GGAACCAAGACCCCGAGCTGCTCAACTGGCTCGCCAGCCTCTGACCACACTGGTTATGCGCAGCGTCCAGCCGTGACCACCGCCCCCACCAGCGGCAAGCGCCGGGCGCTGCGCATAACCCAGCGCTGCTCATAGGGTGGCATTTTGTCTCCGCTGATCTTCAACATCGCGCTGTCCGCGCTCGATGAGCACGTGATGGCGCCATGGAAGCCCGGCGGGGCAATGTCCACCTCGGGCAAACGCAGCTACCAACGCTCCAAGGGGCGGCCGACGTGGCGGATTACTCGCTACGCGGACGATTTTGTGATCTTGGTGCATGGTTCGCGTGAGGACGCTCAAGCGCTACGCGAAGACGTTGCTCGCACCTTGGCACCGATGGGCTTGCGGCTGTCGCCAGACAAAACCCAGGTGGTCCATATGAGCGACGGGTTCAACTTCCTCGGCTTCCGCATCCGGTGGAAACGCAAGAGGGGGACGAACAAGTGGTACGTCTACACCTTCATCGCCGACCGGCCCGTCCGGTCGCTGAAGGCGAAGGTCCGTGCCCTGACACACAAGACATCGCAGTGGCACCTCGCCGGGGTCCTGACCCGACTTGGTCAGATCATGCGAGGATGGGCTAACTATTTCAAGTACGCCGTGGCGAAACACACCTTTGGCAAGTTGGACGACTTCACACTCTGGAGACTCGCCCACATGCTAAGGGCACGCCACGGCTGGAATTGGGGGCAACTCCGTCGTCACCTGACCACCGCCGCGGGGCGATGGCAGATCACGGCGGACGGGGTCGAGTTCTTCCGGATAGCGAAAGTGACGGTCTCCCGTTACACCTACCGGGGCAACAAAATCTCCGCTCCTTGGCCCGCCACGAACCCCGCCTGAGGGCAGAAACCGTGGAGAGCCCGTTACCGAGAGATCGGTACGGCGGGTTCGGCGAGCGGCCCGGGGAAACGGACTGGTGGCAACACCAGAACCGCGCCCCGGGCCGACTCAACAACCGCACATGGTTAAGCCGGCTCGCTCCCGAAGCGCAGACCCGCTACGCCGGAGGTTGTCGGGCTCGATCGGGGTTCCCACCAGGCTGGTGAACACGAGTCCACAGCCGGACAGCATCCACAGCCACCGGGCCTGGGTATCGCTCTACATCAACGGCCTAGCCTCGGGCTTTCACCGAGTTGATCTTTGTTGTGACGCGCGGCGTTGAGATACGCGAAAGTGGCTGCTCAGCGCGGTTGGATCGGAGTTGGTCAAGACCCTGATCGTCCGTGCAGAGAGGCACTTCGCGAGTGAAGGATAAAGGTCGCCCGTGGTTGTCAGTGGTTGCTGGTGGTGAGTCGCTGGTCTCGCACGGCGGTGGTGTGCTGTTGGTGGAGACCGCCCGGCGCAGTGGTCTGGCCAAGGAGTTGTCAGCCCGGTGCCGGCCCTGGCGGCGGCCGTTGGCGGTGCACGACCCGGGCAAGGTCGTGCTGGATCTGGCCCTGGCGGTGGCGCTGGGTGGGGACGCGGCGTGTGACATCGCGGTGTTGCGCGCCCAGCCCGGGCTGTTCGGGTTGGTGGCCTCGGATCCGACGGTGTCGCGGCTGGTGGGAAGCCTGGCTGAGGATGGTGATGCCGCGCTGGAGGCGATCGCGTCGGCCCGGGCGCTGGCCCGGGAGCGGGTGTGGGCTTGGGCCGGGGCGCCCCGGCAGCAGGGCCAGGTGGTGATCGATCTGGACGCCACGTTGGTCATCGCGTACTCGGAGAAGGAAGACGCGACGCGGACCTGGAAGAAGACCTTCGGGTTTCACCCGCTGCTGGCCTATGTCGACCACGGGGTGGGCGGTGGTGGGGAGCCGGTGGGCGAGCTACTGCGACCGGGCAACGCCGGCTCGAACACCGCCGCTGACCACATCAGCGTGTGCGATGCCGCGCTGGACCAGCTCCCCGCACCGCTGCGCACTCCCGATGCGCACGGGCCGGATCCCGGTGCTGGTGCGCACCGACGCCGCGGGGGCGACCCACACCTTCGCCGCCCACCTCGCCGCGCGGGGAGTGGAATTCTCCCTGGGCGCCAACCTCGGCCACTTCGACATCCACACCGCCTTGGCCCTGCTGCCCGAGACCGCCTGGACCCCGGCATATCAGGCCACCAAGCCCCGCGCTGGGCAGTCCGGCCCGCAGATCCACCCCCGCGAGGGGGCCTGGGTCGCCGAGGTCACCGCGCTGGTTGACTTATCCGCCTGGCCAGCAGGCACCCGGCTGATCCTGCGCCGCGAGCGCCCGCACCCCGGCGCGCAGCTGCGCATCACCGACATCGATGGCCACCGCATCGTGGGCCTGCTCACCAACACCACACCCAGCGGACCCGGCCGCCAACTCGCCGATCTGGAACTGCGCCATCGCCGTCACGCCCGCGTCGAAGACCGCATCCTTCTCCTGGGGTCCTAAGCCTGTTGTGTGATGTCGCCCGAACCGGGTGATCTTGCCGGTGGTGCGGTGGTTCTCCGTGGGTGTGGTGCTCGTGGCTGGTAGTCGTTGGCGACTATCGACTGAGAGCGAGATGGGGTATGCGGGCTTTCCCGGTGAGGTTGCCGTCTGGGCAGCGGTACTGGACGGTTTTGGATGAGGATTTGCAGGTCGTAGCCATCGCGGATGGTTTCTTGCGACACCAGCGGTTCGGGTGCGACGGCGCGGAGGCCACGACGAAGGCGTATGCGCACGCGATCGCGTTGTTTTTGCGCTGGTGTGTGCGGACGGGCCGGTCCTGGCAGGCCGGTGTGGAGCGGTTGGGCCTGTTCATGACGTGGCTGGCCCATGCTGGGCCAGGGGCCTCGGGTGCTGATGCCGCCGGTGTGGGAGTGGTGCTGGCCGGGCCGGGTGCGACGCCGGCGCGGTCATCGTCGCGGATCAACGCGGTGCTGACCGCGGTGCGGGGCATGGTGGTGCACGCGGTGGCCGCCGGGCAGGCCCCGGCGGGTTTGGTGCCGTTGTTATATGAGGTCGCCGATGATCGTGATCTTCCCGAGTCCGCTCGGGGCGAGGGCGGGCGGATGGCGTGGCGGATGCGGGCCCGCCACCGCCTGCGGGAGCCGGAAACGAGCGTGGATCGGGCCAGTGACGAGCAGATTGTGGCGTTGCTGCGGGCGTGCCGCTCGGCGCGGGATCGGTTGGTTGTGCTGTTGATGGCCCGGGCGGGGTTGCGCCGTGGTGAGGTGTGCGGGTTGCGCCGCAGCGATGTGCATCTGCTGGTGGACTCCCGGATGCTCGGTTGTGAGGTGTCCCGGTCGCACTTGCACGTGGTGCGCCGGGAGGACAATCCGAACGGGGCGTGGGCGAAGTCGCGCCGGCAGCGGGTGGTGCCTGTGGACTTTTTGGTCGTGCAGGCCTTCGACGCTTATGAGTTCGAACGCATGCGGGTCCCAGCGGCCGCAGACAGCGATTTTGTATTGGTCAACTTGTTCCGGGAGCCGTTGGGTGCGCCGATGCGCCCGGACGCAGTGGGGGAGCTGCTTGCGGCGGTCTCCCGCCGGGCTGGGCTAGATCCGCCGGTTCGTCCGCACCAGCTGCGCCATGCCTGCGGCAGTAATCTCGCCGACGCCGGGTCCGGTATCGATGTGGTCGCTGATCTGCTCGGGCACGCGTCGGTGTCCTCCTCGGCGGTGTATGTGCATCCCGACCCGTCGCGGCTGCGGGCCGCGGTGGATGCGGTGCCCAGCCCCCGAGAGCAGGCGGGGATGACCCGATGACCGTGCCAGTCGCTGGGCCGGTGGCAGCGACCGGCGGTGTGGTGTCGCATGTGTTCGGTGACGATCGTGTCGTCGAGGAGCGGGCAGCACGGCTGGCCAGGCTCATCGAGGCGCAGTTTCTGGCCGAGTGCGGATGGGATCGGGCAGGTCAGATCTTGGCCCCACCCGCTGATCATCCGCAGCTGGGTTGGTGCGAGCCAGCTGGGCGGGTAGCGGCCCGCGTGGCAAGGTGCGCGGTGCCGGGCTGCCAGCGCTGTGCGGGAGCTGATGGCCTGTGCCGGTCGCATCGGCGGGGCCAGCTGCGCCGGGGGGTGTCGGTGGAGGAGTTCGCCACCGACCCGGCGCGCCGAGCTCTTGTCCGACCGGGTATCTGCCAGGTGGCGGCCTGTCCCCGAGACCGGCATGGCAGCCTCGTTGCCTACTGCGAGCCACATCAGAATCGATGGCTGCGTGAATGCAAGACCATGTCGGGCCTGGATGAGGCCAGATGGCGGCTGATCACCTCGCCGATCCCGGTCACCGGACAGGTGAGCCTGGCTGGCATGCCGCCGCTGATCGTCATCCAGGTGCTCTATGGGCTGCGGCAGCGAAGCTCCACCGGGGGGCATGCTCGCCTGGATGTGTTGCGAGTGCTCGTGGAGGACCTGCGCCGGGCACAGGCTGGTGATCTTCAGGCAGCATTCGAGGACCCGCCGGGCGGGATGGGCCGGGAGAAGCGGCGACTGTTGGGCGCGTTGGCGTGGCATATCCGGCTTGCCGTGACCGATCCGGAGGTCGAGAAGGCCAAGGACGTGTGGGAGTTGGCGGTGTTCGGGCTGCGTGGGCAGCTGTCTTTCACCGGTATCTCGCAACCCTGGCTTCGTGAGACGGTCAAGAGGCTACAGGGCTGACCCGCGGAGAACCTTCCGCACCGGCAAGGACACTGGCCTGCGCAACCTGCCCTTCCACGACCTGGCGCACAATCGCGTCTGGGTCGCCATCGCCGCCCTCGCCGCCGACCTGCTGGCTTGGACCGCGCGCCTTGCTCTGCCCGCTCACGCCGCGACCTACGGCCCAAACGACTCCGGCTGCGCATCCTGGCCGTGGCCGCCCGCATCGTGACCACCGCCCGCCGCCGCCTGCTCAAAATCGACCCCACCTGGCCCTGGGCCGATGCGATCACCACCGCCTACGCCCGGCTCCTCGCGCTACCCGCACCCTGACTGGCCACCCCCCACGACCAAGGACCCGGAGCGCCGGCCACCACAGCAGAGCCGGAAGTCACCCCTGCCCACACCGACTCCCCACCCCAACCAACATCAACAACGAACCCCGCGGATCTCAACACGATCATGATGAAAAGCCGAGGCTAGACCGAGGGAATTCCCTACCAAAAGAGGAGGGACATTCCCCGTCCTATTCGGGAGGCAGCACCAGCGACGGCACCGGTAAAGAGCGGGACTCTTGTTGACATCAGAGAGGTCGTGGCAAGAACCAAACACAGGGAGGA
>DASUVX010000049.1:0-7609 GCA_036378735.1 Pseudonocardiaceae bacterium
GAGCGGGCGGACACCCTCGGCCTGGCGTTGCTGATCGTGCTGGAGAGCCTCAGCCCGCCGGAACGGCTCGCGTTCGTCCTGCACGATGTCTTCGCGGTGTCGTTCGACGAAATCGCAAAGATTATGGATCGCAGCCCGGCGGCTGCCCGCCAGCTCGCCAGCCGTGCCCGGCGCCGGGTGCAGGCCGCCCCGCAACCCGACACCGACCTGGCGCTGCAACGGCGGGTGGTCGACGCCTTCCTGGCCGCCGCCCGCGCCGGTGACTTCGCCGCGCTGTTGCGGGTGCTGGCCCCCGACGTGGTGCTGCGCTTCGACCTCGGCCCGGACGGCCGCCCGGCGCTGTCCGGAGCCGCCGCGGTTGCCCGGCACGTGCTCAAGACCGCGCCCCGCTTCATCTCCTTCGCCACCCCGGTGCTGGTCAATGGCGCGGTCGGCGCACTGTTCGGCACCCGCGACGACCCCATATCCGTGCTCGGCTTCACCATCGTCGGCGGCCGGATCGCCGCCCTGGACCTGGTGGCCACCCCAGCGAAACTCCGCCACCTCCGCATCGACTCCTGACCATCCTCAAGGGAGCACCATGCTGCAACCGGACAAGAAGACCGCGATCGTGCACGGCCATCGGATGGCCTACCGCGAGACCGGCGAGGGTGACCCGATCATCTTCGCCCATGGCAACCCCACGTCCTCCTACCTATGGCGCAACGTCATGCCACACCTGGAAGGGCTCGGCCGGCTGATCGCTGCGACATGATCGGGATGGGTGACTCGGACAAGCTCGATCCGTCCGGCCCGGACCGCTACAGCTACCTCGAGGGGACTGTTGCATAGAGGCAAGAGGTCGTTCGGCATGCTTGAGTGCATAAGCCGTATCTGCCGTATCGTCCCTTTCTTCCGTCGGGATCGGCGTTCACCGGCTTCCAGTTCCCACGGGAGGTGATCGTGCTTGCCGTGCGTTGGTACCTACGCTATGGACTCGCGCATCGGGATGTTGAAGAGCTGTTGGCCGAACGCGGAGTGCAGATCGATCACGTCACCATCCATCGCTGGGTCCGGCGATTCACGCCGATCCTGGCCGAGGCGGCCGGCTGTGCCCGGCATGCGATCGGGTCGCGTTTGACCCCACCCAGACCAGCAAGCGACCCCACAGCGAACCGCGATCAGACAACGCAACAAAGCCTGATCACCTGGCGGCGTAGTACTGCAACTTCGTGACGCAGGATGGGGATCTCGACGTTTTTGGCCGCGCTGGTGCTCACGAGCAGCTCGAGCCAGCCGAACAGCCTGAGCGTGACCAGATACAGCAGCCGGAACAGCACGGTACGCGATCATGCCATGATCACAGGACGACATCGACACCGCAGGTCACCACAATTGTGATGAGTTTTGGCACGCCACATGGTATAGCGGCCTTGCGGTGTTCACGTCTCGATAGAAGCATCCTTCCTCTCACTGGAAGACGACAACCTACGCAGGTGGACCGCCTGCAAGTACTTAGCCAGGGGAACAATAGCAAACAATGCAGACCCAATCACGAACAACCACTCACCCAGCCGCTTCATCTCGGGATAGAGAAAAAAACCACTGCCAACAATAAAAGCTATAGCCGCCAACGCATCCGCCCACCCATACACTCGCTCCCACGTTGCATACACCACGGCATGGCGTGGGCTCGCCGTAATCAAGCGCGGGTCATACAACATGCCACGTTGGAACATCTCGTACCTCGCTTCGAGAACTCGATGACGAAAGACCCGCCGAGCGCGCTGGTCCATCCATACAGTTCCCTGCGGCACACATCCACACACCCCAGCAGCCCGCTCGCCGACTTCGACGCCGGTGGGGCCGGTCGCATGCACCGAACCGGACTGATCGGGCAGATTCGAGCCGTGTCGACCAAGCAGACATGGTCGCTGACACGCTGGCCCAGCTGTGCGCGGTGCTAGCCGAGCTGGACGACGCGGACAGCGAGCTGACCGCCAGCGCCACGACTGGCACCGGCACCGGCACCGGGATCGAGAGTGCAGCGATGGCGCAGAACGTGATTCATCCGCGGGTCAAGGCCGAGGAGCGAAGCTTGCCCTGACGCTTCCCAAGCTCTGGACGCGGGTTCGGGCGTGGCGGCGTGCTCTGGTGGATCGAACAACCCGAGCGCCACCCCGGCGACGACCGCGCCACCGACATCGACTGCGCCACCGGCGGCGGCCGCGCCAGCCAGGACCGGCCACGGCCATGGGCTGGTCGGCACGATCGCCGCAGAGAACGGTTCGACCTGGACGGTCAACGCCAGGAACGGCACCGCGTACACCGTGACCATCACACCGCAGACGCAGTTCGGCACCAGGCGGACACCCAGCACCGCGCAGCATTTCCCGGTCGGTAGCGCCGTGCACGTCAGTGGTGCCGTGAACGGCAACACGATCACGGCGAACCGGATCACGGCAGCCGGGCCGGAAAGCTCGACGAGCACCGCCCCCACCTGCCCACCCAGTTGATCGGGTCTATCGCGCGGTGCACCCATCGCTTCAGCCGTGATAGGGGTGGTTTATCGCTTCAGCCTTGATAGGGGTGGTTATGGACTACGTCGCTCTCGGTACCACGGGCCTGCAGGTCTCCCGTATCTGCCTCGGGTGCATGAGCTACGGCGAACCCGGCCGTGGCGCCCATCCGTGGTCGCTCGGCCGGGAGGCCGCCGAGCCGTTTTTCCGCCAAGCGTTGGACGCCGGCATCAATTTCTTCGATACCGCCAACGTCTACTCAGCCGGTAGCAGCGAGGAGATCACCGGCCAGACCCTGCTGTCGATGGTCTCCCGCGAAGAGGTCGTCATCGCTACCAAGGTCCATGGCCGCATGCGGCCTGGGCCCAATGGCCAGGGACTGTCCCGCAAGGCCATCCTCACCGAGATCGACAACAGTTTTGTCCCGCCTCGGCACTGACTATGTCGATCTCTACCAGATTCACCGCTGGGATTATCACACACCAATCCAGGAGACCCTCGAAGCCCTGCATGACGTCGTCAAAGCCGGCAAGGCCCGCTATATCGGTGCGTCGTCAATGCACTCATGGCAGTTTGCCAAGGCGCTCTACACCGCTGACGCGCACGGCTGGACTCGCTTTATGAGCATGCAGAACCACTACAACCTGCTGTACCGGGAGGAGGAGCGCGAGATGCTCCCCCTCTGCGCTGATCAGGGTATTGGTGTCATCCCCTGGAGCCCGCTGGCACGGGGCCGGTTGGCCCGTCCCTGGGAAGAACAGACTGCCCGCTCGGAGACCGACGAGTTCGGCCGCTCCCTGTACCGCGAAGAAGACCGGTCCATTGTCGACGCGGTGCTCGGCGTGGCAGCCGAACGGGGAGTCGCCCCTGCTCAGATCGCGCTCGCTTGGCTGCTCAGTAAGCCAGGAGTTGACGCGCCCATCGTGGGCGCGACCAAGAGTCACCATCTCGCCGACGCCGTCGCCGCCGTAGATCTGCGCCTCGACGACTCGGAGATCGAGTCGCTGGAGAAGAACTACCAGCCGCACGCCGTGGTGGGGTTCAGCTGACACACACCGCACTCAAAAACTGGGGCGGTCCGTTTGGTCCGGCCCGCCCGGGCAGCCCGGGCGGGCCGGACGGCACTGATGCCGGCCAACAATGGATCAGCTTGAGCGCAGCGACACCGCCACCCGCAGGCTTCAGATCATCCGGGACGCAATCTGGCTTCTAGAGCGCGACTCCCGCACCAGCGCGCTAGCCACTCTCCTCAGCGAGCTCAACGAAACTAACCGGGAGCAGGCCCTCCGCCCAGAATAGGCGCAAGCGATGCAGCGAAGCAGGTCCAGTGCGGCGATGCCGTCACCGGCGGCATGGTGGAGATTGAGCATCACTGCGTCGCCGTCTCGATGATGGGCAAGGCGTATGCGCATCGGCGGCGACGTGATAAGCGGCACGGTGCTGCTTTGCAGATCGGTCCGTGCGCTCTGCAAGTCCTCGTCATCGAAGCACTCGACGACCTCGAGGGGATCGACCTGCGGTACGGGGGTGATCTCCCACTCGTACCGAGCCCGCCACCGGGGGCTTATGGTGGCCCGAGCGCGGGCTCGGGGATATCTGGCCAGGGCCATTCGCACGGCGCGCCGCAAGCGATCTTCATCGACGGTGCCGCTGAGGCGGACTTCCAGGTGAACGCTGCACGGCTCGGCCACCGAGTCAAGCCAATAGCTGGCCTCATCCAGGGCGCAGAACGATCGCCGCACTACCCTCCCCTCGGCGCGATGCAAGCCTGCTCCGGAAGGCTCTTTCTTCCTATTCGGACCGAATACCGCGGCGTTTCCTTCGCGTCGTGGGCGTTAAAAGCACCGATCTTGCGGTGCATCACATCTGCCGCTTCGCCCATCTGATAGTCCTTTCGGGAGCGGACAACCAGATCCTTTCCGCCCGTTACGTCGCAGGCTGTCAGGTGCTGGACATCCGGCCAAACTGGCCCGGCGATGACAAACGTCGGCTCGGCGGCCATCGAACAACTTCGTCGTCATCTAGTTAGCTGTGTTGGCAAGTCTCCGCATGCCCCACTGGCCGCAGGCATCCTCACGCGGTAGCGGGTGCGAGGCTGAGGTCGCGCTCAGGAAGCGATGCCGCGGGGTTCACCAATCGCCCGACTAAGCCAGGCGCCGTCCAGACCAGCGCGGTGGCCAACTGAACAGCCCCGCGTGGCCGTAAGCAGTGTCCTGCGAGTGGCCGCGGCAGAGGGAATAACCACCACCGGGCAAATTGCGTGTCGCACGCAGTACCAACTCACCGACCGGTGCGCCATGTCAATCAACCGGTGGCCGTGGCCCACCATCAGCAGTTCAGCCTCAGCGGCCTCGGAAACCAGGGTCGGCCCAGCTGGACCTCGAATCACCTTTTGCTCCAGCGCAACCGTCTCCGCCGCATTCGGCACCCACAGCCAGGCGGCCGCCACCACCTGAGCCAATTCCCGCTGCGCCCGGGCCTGTTGCTCGGCGAGGGGCGGAACCAGTTCCGCGGTGACCGCCACCTCCCACGCCTTGAGCACGACCGGCATCCAGCAGCGCACCGCCCGCACCCGGGCGCCGGTACGTTCGGCACGCGCCAGCGCCCAGCACAAGCCAGTGTGGCTGGCCGGGGAGCCATCGACGCCGACCACTATCAGCCGCTCATCCACGGCAGCCTCACATCTTCTGAAATAGGTGCTCTTATTTTTGTAGAACTGGCTCCACCCATCCGGACGTCACGTCATGCATGCTGTCTCCAGTGCGACAATGGCTTTTGGGTGTGCCGACGAAAGGATCCTCTCGACCCTCGGCGCGATCCGCTGTCACGTATGTGACGTGTGCGGTATCAGCTTGCCGACCCTCTGCCGGCCCGTGTCCGCGATACCGGGATTGGATCAGCTACGTCAGCTCCGCCTGTTACCCCCGTGATCGCCGGTCTGACCGGCGACGCCTACACCGACCCGGTGCGGTTCCTCCCCGCATTTCAGGTAGGGATCTGGATTTACGTTGGTCTACTCGCCGCAGGCAGCGTCGTGGCGGTGCTGACCATCCGCAACACTCGGGTTGCGTTGGCCGTGATCGAATCAAGCCGCTGGTGTATGTCAGCCTCGCTGGGTAGCCGCCGCCTGCGACGTCGTGACCGTAGGACGCCACCGGAAGGTGCATGAGCGGCTGCCTGGTCATGGTTAGACGATCACCGTTTCGGCTGTACTCGTGAGCACCCCCCGCCTCACGCAACGCGCCGGTAGCGGCTGATCGGCTGGGTCGGTGAGAAAGCCATGACTGTTCGCCAAGCCACTATCGGGACGGGGGATGCGAACGTTCCGGCGTGGAACCAGCCGGCTCACACTCACCCACGGTGCCCGACGTCGTCGTGCCATGTGCGGTATCGACGCCGTAGGCGGCGATATGTCGAGCGATGTTCAAGGCGGTCGCCAGGATTGCAGGTGGTATCTGCTCTCCGGCTACCACCGAGCGGGCCACAGCCTCGAGCATCCCGGCCACACTGAATAAGGCGAATTCCAACGTTCCCTGGTGCTGCGCGGTTGATGATGCGCGGCGCAGGGTGACAACGGCATGCTGCAGCGCCACGTCGTCCGGCTCGTGCCCAGTGCTGGAAAGCGGTTTTACGGAACGGGCGAGGTCGTCGTCTGAAGTCATGGGGCGAGGCTCCTATCAAGGGCTCACGGCGAACCGTCCACCCATCCTGGATGAGATCCCCGACCGGTCAAGGACCCTTAGAGCGTGGGCACCAACAGTGATCGTTGCCCACGCCGATGCCAACATGTGCCCGATCACGGCCCCTCGCGGGCGTCGTATTCGGGTCGTCGGTTTGCGGGCGGAGCCCGAACTTCTCGCTGGGCTATCACACGGCCCCGGCTGGACCCAACGCCGCTTCATCAGGATCCGCACCACCAGTATCCGCGGTGGCTCTACACCCATGGACCAGGTCCAGTCCTCTGCTCCTAGCCGTGGGGCTCCGGGCCCTATCCAGTGATCACAAACTGTGCCCACCGCTGAATGTAGCCGCGACCACTGCGGACACCCTCGTCGCAGGAAGCGCGGCAGGACGCGCGGTACGGCGCGACAGCGTCCGGCTGGAGTAGTTCGGCGACAAGACGGCGGGTGACGATGCTCGTCGCGGCGTGGTTGACCGTGATAGTGCGGGATCAGCGCGACGGGCTGGTATCGAGCGGGACCGACGGAGCGCGGACCAGGCCCAGCTGCACCCGCTGCCGAGGAAGGGCGGCGTCGAGCACCCAATCCACGGCGGTGTGGAGGCGGTTGCCGGGCATCGCCAGCAGGTGGTATCCGCGGGTGACAGCCTTGGCAGGTAGTCCTGACAATGGCACATGCAGCGGGTTGGTCGCTGCCTCGCGGCCGCCGAGGTCGACGAGGAAGCCCAGGTCGCGGTGCCGGTATGTTGACCGGTGGCCGTGTCCTAGGGATGCGGCGACATTGCGAGCAGCGAGCGCGCCCTGCCGCACAGCGTGCTGGGCGGTCATCGCGGTGATCTGTCCGGGCCGGGCCGGATCCGGCACCGCGGCGGCGTCCCCGCAGGCAAACACCCCCACTTGATCGGCCACGCGCAACTGAGGGTCCACCGCGATGCGGCCGTTGACTAGCGGCAACCCGAGCAGGTCGACCAGCGGGTCAGGACGTACCCCCACACACCAAATCAACGAGCGAGTCGCCACGAACTCTCCGTTGCTAACCGCACGCCCTCGGCGGTCGCTGCTGCCGCAGTCCGCCGCCAGCCCCGGGGAAGACGGCCGACACCGTCGGTTGGTTCATGTCCTGTCCCCGCCGAATGTGGTCGTGCAGTGCATCTGATGCGTGCGCATTTACCAGCTGCGGGGGCAGCCGACGGTCCTGGACTGCCGTCCCCGCGATGGTGGGCCGCGACTACTGCTGGGCGAGCCACTTGTCGAAGGTGATCTCCCCGAGCTGGGCGTCCGGACCGGGGAGCAGCGTCCGCTCGCTCAGCCGCAGCCCGTAGTAGCGGGCCTGCTCGTCGGTGACGACCTCGCGCGGGTCGCCCTTGGCCGCAAGGCCGTTTCGCACCAGTTCGTCGAGCCGGAACTGCTGCGGGCCGCCGATCTCGCGGAT